>JAVERJ010000090.1:0-8032 GCA_034007185.1 Candidatus Carbonibacillus sp.
CTTTTTTGCGTCTAAAAAAACACAAAAGCACTCCATAAGGAGTGCCAAATTCTTACATTTATACGTATACGCCAAACGACAAGTGTTCACGCCCAGACATTTCATCTTTCACACGCTTCATAGCAGTATGAAACCCATGCATCGGTCCAGCTCCGATCCATGGTATCGATGATCTTCCGCCGGGAGATCAATCACAATCACGCGCACGTTCTTACCACCAACCGCTTCCAAAAAATCGCGTGAGATACCCTGATATTTTATTGAGCTGACCTGTAAACAAAAGGAAGCCCATACCAATCATGAGCCAACCACCGATCTTGACGATCGACTGCGCATACTTCGTCAACCAGCGTGTACTGCCGACAAAAAAGCCGAGAATGATAAAAGGAAGGGCGAAACCGATCGAGAAAAAGAGCATATACCACGTGGCCATCGTCGGTTGCGCTGCTGCCATAATCAAAATCGTTCCAAGAACAGGACCGATACAAGGCGTCCATCCAGCCCCAAACACAAACCCAATCAACATAGAACCAAGATACCCCGCAGGACGCCATCGAAGTTCCATGCGCATCTCTCGGTTTAAAAAATCAAGTTTTAACCATCCGACCATCGTCAAACCAAAACCGATCACAATCACACCGCCAATTTGACTGATCAAACGTTCATAATCCATCAGCCAGCCGCCGATACTCGAAGCGGACCAGCCGAGGATAAAATAAACGAGCGAAAGTCCTGCAGTAAACGCCAGCGAGTGCCAAAAGACACGCGCGCGCACTTCGCGCGTCGGTGCATCACGCAAATCTTTGACGGATACCCCTGTGACATATGATAAAAAAGAAGGATACAGCGGAAGAACACAAGGAGAGAAAAACGAAATCAGACCACCCCAAAGCGCCACCCAAACGGTGACATCACCTGGATCAAACATCGCTCACACCCTTTCTTCCATGGATCATACGACTGTTGCCATTGACGACGATCATGAACAGGATCACGGTCAATGGTTTTCTAAAACCACAACTGCCTGACCGAACACATGCGATCACGATCATAAACGCTTGTGTCGTTCCTCGCGCGCACCGGTGAACCAAGACAACACAAGCAAAATGGCATACGCCAAAACAGCTGCCCATTGAATGAGTGATAAACCGTACCATCGCACCGCTGGAACGATCATTTCGATCCAAACGATGCCTCCTGCAGCAAGCGGCAAAAGAACATAATCGCTTCTCGGATAACGCCAGAGAAGTAAAGGGATGAGAAGTCCAATAAGCCCTTTAAAAATAAAAAGCGGCAACCCACGATACATATTGAGCATCAAAAGGCCATACAGACCATAGGCAATCAAAAAGACCATGGTAAGTGCAAAAAAATGGTTATACATGCGTGCTTTTTGCCGACGGTGCCCCCAAAAAAATAGAGCGAGAGCGCTGAGCGCGGCCAGGATTACCCCTTGTACACCGGCATTTTGCAGCAACAGATCCATCGGTCTTAGGATCAAGGTCGGTTCATAAAGCAGTGGAAAAAGCTTATAGACGATGATCGAGGTCATACCCAGTGACAGCCAAAGATCCAGTTGAATGTTTCTTTCACTTTTCGGTATAAAAAGGTTCAGACTGAATAGTCCTCCCAATGCGACCGAACCAAACAATAGAAGTAGAGGTATATTGAGCAAGAATCCACCCACCTTATTCGAGACAAAACAAAAATTGCATGCCCTATTTTACAAGCTGACGCATCATCGACTCTAGGTAATCTTTCGTCATCGCTCTTGGATAAATATTGATAATCTCACCTTTCTTATTGATAAAAAAACTTGTCGGGAAAGCACCCACACGGTACATCCGAGCAACCGTCGCTTTGTTATCATCAACGTAAACAGGGAAAGTAAAACCGCTCTGTTCAATATAATGAAGCATATCCGTCATGCTTTCTGATGTAAGCGGGTCAATAATGATGAAGGCCACTTGATCCCCGTACTTGGTATACGCTTCTTGAATATGAGGCATTTCTGCTCTACATGGTGGGCACCACGACTCAAAGAAATTGATAAATATCGGTTGTTTCCCGATGAGTGTTCCCACATCCAAGGATTCACCTGACGGCGTCTCAACATGAAACGCCGGCGCACGATATCCTAACTCCGCCCGTTCTTCAACGGCTGTCGATTGATTCAAACTGACAAAAAGCGCACCGCCAAGAAGGGCGAGCAAGATCAAAACAGATAGAAATGTTCGCGCCATCGTTGACTTTCCTCCTTTATCCATCATTTAAAGTGCAACAAAATTTTTATCGAAATCGAACGCTATGAGCCGCGTTGATGGGCAAGCGTTTGGCCTAGAAAATATTCGATCATCTCGGCGTTCATCGCTCCTATATGATCGACGACCACGATCCCATTGGCGTCAATAAAGACGGAACGTGGCAAATCATAGACTTTGTAAGCTTTTTGCGCTTTGGCGTCGGGATCAAGCGCAATCGGGTAGGTTACGCCGGTGCGCCGCACATACCCTTGAATAGCTGCCATGCTCTCTCCAGTATTAATCCCCACAACAACAAAACCTTGATCGCGATACGCTTCATAGACACTTTCAATCGCCGGCATCTCATCGATGCAGGATGGACAGTACGTCGCCCAAAAATTGATCAGAACGGGATGACCCCGCAGCGCCTGAAGCGTTAACGTGTCCCCATTTGTCAGTTTTAGTTCAAAATCAGGTGCCATACGCCCTACCACGACTGGCGGTGTACGTTTCAAAAAATGGTCCCAAACAACCCATAAGGTTGCTGTTATTAAAGCGATGATAATGATCGTTTGAAGAAGACGATTTTTCAAGGAACAAGCCCCCTTCCTTATTCATCCTACCATACGCTATAGCGTATTGCTAGATGAATCAGGGATTTCACCTATTACATTTTGTTATCGTGTTAACAAAAAGTTAACACAAAAAAAGACGCGCCATCACCCAATGCGCGCCATCATGTCGTTTCATACACGTACACTCATATTTGGCACCACGCTCATCCCTGTACTGTTCTTTCGGAATGGCTGCGATCATCAACGTGCAAAAATATGATTGCCAATGCGTTTAATTTGTGGCCGTGACCAAATCCAGGCCGAGGTCGCAGTCGCCGGGTTAAAATAATAAATGGCGCCACCCGAAGGATCCCAGCCATTGATCGCATCGATCACCGCTCGACGGGCCGTCGCATTCGGTGTCAACCATATCTGCCCATCGGCGACCGCCGTAAACGCACCTGGTTGAAAAATAATCCCAGAGATGGTATTCGGAAAAGATGGATGACGTAAACGATTTAAAATCACAGCGGCGACAGCCACTTGCCCTTCATAAGGTTCACCCCGTGATTCTCCGTACACAGCATTAGCCATCAGCCGAATATCTTGTTCACTAAACCGTCCATTTGTCACTTTGGCCGGTGTTGCTGACGTTTTTGTCGGAGTCGGTGCACGCGTTGACGATGTTGTGGGTTTCCAATTTTTGCTGGCTGCATACAATTTGTTTTTTGTTGCTGGGCCGACCACACCGTCTATTTTGAGACCAAAACGATACTGAAAGTTTCGAACCGCCCAATACGTATTCCAACCGAATATGCCATCGATCGACCCTTTGTAGTATCCTAAATATTTAAGGCGTCCCTGCAACTCATAAACATCACCCCCGCGTGAACCGACACGCAACGTCGCTGAACCAAATGCTTGCACCGTATGTGAATCACGTGTTGGAAATGACTGCATCATCACCAACCATTCGATGGCACCCCATAGGAATAAGACAAAGCTCAGAAGCACTATCGGCTTGTAGCGCCATGTCCTCATGGCCACACCTACCTCCATCCTTTGCCGACACATGCCAACGGTCAGCACGGAGCATGATCTAACATGCTTAAGCAATGGTTAGGAGGTAGTATGCCTCAGCCGTATGGGTTTCATGTACCACTTTTACGTAAGACGTGCTTCAGCGTAGTTGACCGCTGATATGTTTAAAATGCATCATCCCACCAAAATAAAAGTTTACCATTTTGAGGATGCGGGAGAACCTGAACCGCCACTTTATAAAAATCATATAAGTTTTCTTGCGTTAAGACATCGCTCACACGTCCAACGCGCGGGGTTATCGTAACGTTCTTCTCTCTTGAAGTTAGAGGCAACAAAACAACACCGTCGGCGAGCTGGGCAGCTCGCGACAAATCATGTAAGACGACAACAAATGAACGTGCCATCTCCCGTGCCATTTTTTTTATTAGACGCACCATCGCTTGTTGCCAAGCCCAATCCAATTCTGCAAAAGGTTCATCCAAGATCATAAGCGCTGCATCTTGTAAAAAAGCGCGCGCGAGAAGAACACGGCGTTTCTCACCACCGGATAGCATATCAAAACTGCGCGGAAGCAGCGGATCCAATGCCAACCAATCGCTAAGCATCTCTAGTGCCTCTGGAAGCGCCGCTTCTCGTCCAAAGCGCCGATACGGAAGGCGTCCTGTTTTCAACACCTCCCAAACCGTAAGACCGTTCGACTGAGGCGGCTCTTGAGGGACATAAGCGACTTTTTGCGCACGCAAGGCATCTGGATAAGCTTCGAGCAACATACCATCTAAGCGAATCCAACCACTGGCCGGTTGGCGCTCACCTGATATTGTTTTGATGAGCGTTGTTTTCCCTGCACCATTGGGTCCGAGAACAGCCCATATTTCTCCGCGTTCGATCGTCCAATTGAGATGGTGTACAAGCACTTGATGACCATGCTCAAGACGTACGTGCTTCACTTCTAACAATGGTGGCACAACACACCCCTCCCCCAAGCGCTCACCTTTTGCAATCCCATGGCGTTCATTTGATCGATGCTGTTTCCATGATGTTTCAAAGATCGTGATCGAGGTAAGTACGGCCTCTCTTTAAAATCAAATAAAAGACCGGTATCCCTAAAAGTGCTGTCACCACGCCTAGCGGCAGTTCGCGTGGGGCCAGGACGGTTCGGGCGAGAAGATCTGACCAAAGCAAAAAAAGCCCTCCAAACCAAAAAGCCCAAGGTAAAAGGCGCGCATGTCCCCAGCCGACGATGCGTCGGATGAGATGCGGTACCAGAAGACCGACAAAACCAACGATGCCGACCGCAGCAACCGCACCTGCCGCCATCAAAGAAGCAGCAAAACCGACCCATAGCCGCATGCGCTCAGGTCGGATGCCCACGGCAAAGGCATATGAATCGCCCAAACTCAAAGCATCCAAGACACTGGCTCGGCCCACCCAAAAAGGGAGAGATAAAACGAAGCTTAAGCCGACAGGCACAAGGTCCCCATACGAACGATTGGCTGCACTTCCCATCAACCAACTCAATGCTTCGCGTAATGTATCCCCAGAAAATGTAAGTACCAACGTTAAGAGTGCTGACGTATAAGCACTCACCATCACACCCCACAAGATCAACGTCGTCTTATTCGAACGCCTCCGTTGAAACACGCTCATCAACATGAAGAAAAGAGCGAGCGTACTTCCGATGATCGCACCACTCGTTAAGGCCCACGGTATCAAAAGATGAAATGTTCGTGCAAGGTACAAAAAAAAGACAGCCCCCAATGCTGCCCCACCGGCAACACCTAATGTGTACGGTTCAGCCAATGGATTTTGAAAAATGGCTTGCATGAGCACACCTGAAACAGAAAGCACGGCCCCTACCATAAAAACCAAAAAAAGCCGAGGCAAACGATAATACAAAAGAATCGCGCGAAGCATCTCATCTTCAGAGCTACCGACGTTATGCCTAAAGACCTGCACAACGTCATACAAGGAAAAAGATACACTCCCCATCAAGAGCCCTGACAAAAAACTGCTTAAGGTGATGGCGATACCGAATGAGATCATCAAAAAGAGGCGTATGGGACGCAGATAAAACGGCCTAAAAGCCGCCACAAGAAATTTTTTAAGACGTCTCATGGTCGCTCCTTAACCGCATCGTTTTTAACCGCTTCGATCACTTCGGCCAGAGATGGTAAAGCTTCGATCAGGCGCGGTGCTGGTCGACTAAAAATATCCTCATCCAGCATATAGACATTACCCTTCTGAAGCGCAGTGAGCTGCGAGAAGCCCGGACGTTTGGCTAAGCGCTCCATCGTCTCTCGAGACGCTTGGCGCACGGGAGCATGTCTCGAAACATCGTCCGCCTTCTCCGCGGAAAGATCAAGATCGCCATGATGCAGCAGAAAGATCATATCAGGATTGTTGGCCAACACATCTTCCATAGACCAAAGCGGCCAGCCGCTTTGCGCATCCGCAAGGCCACGTCCACCAGCACGGTGGATCGCTTCCCCTAGAAACGTATCCCCCCCGGCTGTATAAAGTTCTGGCGGTGGCGCAATCTCCAGCCATACCCGTGGCCCGTCGTTTTGTTCACCTTCCCGTAGAGGGTACATCTCAAGCAATGTTGTAAGATGCGCTTGAACGTCACGTGCCTTCTCTTCGGCGCCGATGGCTTGTCCGACTTCATAAAGCGCATCGACGATATCTGTAAGACGATGCGCCTCTGGTACGACGAGAACAGGCACACCAGATCGTCTAAGAAGCGCCACAACATCTTCTTGATAAGGGGAGGCGAGCACGAGATCGGGCTTAAGGAGAAGTACAGCTTCACCATTGATCGTCATGTCACCCACCTTGGGGAGTTGAACGACTTCCGGCGGATACGTATCGTTAGAGGTAACACCGATCAAGCGATCGGTTGCCGATAACGCCGCAACGAGTTCAGTATTGCTGGGAAGAAGACTCACCACACGCGATGGACTGAAGCGATGCTCAGATGAACCTTCCTTGGTATGCTGTGCTGCGTCTCCTCTCTCCTCTGTACGCTCATCACACGCACTCAGTCCAAACCATATCCAAAACCACACCAAAAACGTAAAACCAATCCTCATCCAACTTATCTTCCAGCCAGCGCGTACACTATGAAGGAAAGCACGATCGATATGTCTCATGCAGTGAAACTTCACCCTTTCCCGTTCATCCGATCAGACGGTCTCGAGCTTTTAACCGCCACTGACCGGCGGGATAAAAGCCACGCGGTCACCGACATGAAGCTGCGTCTGACGTGTCGCATATGTTTCATTGACCGCAACCATCGTATGGTTCAAAAAAGGCTCGAGCTCTGGTGCCATCGCTTTTAATGTCTCCATGACCTTTTCAACGGTCATGCCTTCTTCCCACGGCAAGCGCAGGCGCTCTCCCAATCGTTCTTTTAAACCAGCAAAAAAGAGAATTTCAATGTGGGTCGCCGTCTCCGACATCATTCCATCACACTCCTTGGGATACATGGCTGTACGGTGCATCTATGATTTATGACTTTCCTGAAATTGCGCTTTCTGCCAGCGGCGATACGCCCAACGAATCATGACATAACTCAGTTCGTAAAGTGCGATCAATGGAAAAATAACGAGCAGAAACGTCACCCAGTCACCTGGTACGAAAAAAAACGACACGACGGCAAGTAAAAAATAGGCATATGGGCGCCACATTTTAATACGTTGTGGGGTGAGAAGCCCGAGACGAGCTAAAAATAGCATCACCACAGGCAGTTCAAAAAGTAAAGCAACCGGAAAGACGACTTCAAAAAGTAACGAGAAATAGGCGTTCACTCCTAAAATGAGGGTCAAGCCCAAAGCTTCATTAAGCTTTTGCATCCAAAATAAAAATCCTGGGAAGACGACAAAATAGGCAAACAGTAAACCGCTGATAAAGAAAAAGAAAACCCATGGAAGATACTGTAAGGTGACACGCGCCTCTTCCTCCGTCAATCCGGGACGTACAAAAGCCCAAAGCTCATATAAAAGATACGGAATGGTTAAAAAAAAGGCGATGCCTAGTGACAGTTTGAAATAAATCGCCAACGTATCTGTTGGAGAAAAAGCATGCCATGTCAAACCTTCTGGTTTTAAAAGATCGAAAATTGTTCGCGAAAAGAAGAGTGCCATCAAGGTGAATAAAATAAAAACCATAAAGGTACGCAAAAGGCGCTTTCTTAAC
>JAVERJ010000091.1:0-8009 GCA_034007185.1 Candidatus Carbonibacillus sp.
TGACGTTATGGCTTTTAAACGCTGAACGTCTCGATCCGCGTGTTCCAAGTGTGCAACACATCCTTTTACGATTAAAAGCGATGTTACAAAAACAGTTGGAGGAAGGGCTGCGTCTGTCGTTTTTGGTATATGAAGAGGATATGCCCATTTTAAAGACTGTGCTTGGTGAGATGTTTTTAAAGATCCACTTCATCCATGTAGGACAGCGGGGACAACCGGAAGCGATCGCAGCATCTTTGTATCATACGCTCCGTTCCCTTCATCCTCAGTCAACCGATCGTGCGCACATGTTAGGGGTTTTGGAGGATGGTGTGGGACTTGCCGTAATGAACCGCTTACGCAAAGCAGCATCGGAGATTATGACGGAGGAGGGATCTACGATCTGAACGAAGCCCCCGATGGGCTTAAACGATTCAGATCGAGCACCGCTATGGAATCTAAAAAACGGATTTTATTTGTATGTACAGGGAATACGTGCCGTTCACCGATGGCTGAAGCTTTGGCTCGCCGTTATTGGGGAGAGGATCAGGTGGAGGTGCTCTCTGCTGGGCTGTTTGCGATTGAAGGGGAAAGCGCTTCGCCTGAAGCACAACTGGTCCTAGAAGAAGAAGGGATTGATCTTTCACAACATCGCGCGCGCCCCCTGACCTCAGAATTGCTAGAAGAGGCTGACCTCATCTTAACGATGACGCGTGCGCATCGTCAAATGTTGCTCTCCCTTTATCCAGAACATGAGCATAAAATATGGACATTAAAAGCTTGGGTAGGAAGCTTAAAAGGCGAGACAGTGAACGAAGAGGATGAAGATATTCCCGATCCATTTGGATATGATGTGGCGGTCTATGCCCAAACCCGTGATCTCTTGAAGTCGCTCGTGATCGATATACAACGTCCACAAAAAAGCGCGGATGAACACAGCCCCTAACGCATCCTCAACGCCGTTTTCTATACGTTGGGTATACCAAACATCATGACGTACGTTTACAAAATGCCCATGGACGTTCATCAACACAGACCACGCATACAAGGTCTCGTGCGCATATAGCGCTCCGATCATGGTAGGAACATGGGTGGAAACATGTTATGATAGAAACAGAAGAAACGGCGCGCTTCGTAGCATCCAAGCTGGTATGCATCACGAACCTCCAACGGTAACGGTGCAAAGTGTGATGCTTGTTTCTTCCTCGCGTCCTTATTTTTTTCAAGGAGGGAATCAAGGTGCGTGTAGCCATAGGGTCTGATCATGCCGGGTATGCTCTAAAAGAAGAAATTAAACGGTATTTAGAAACAGCCTGGGATGGTGATGAGCCATTAGAGGTAGAAGATGTAGGGTGTTTTGGTGAAAGTTCAGTCGACTACCCGGACTATGCTTTACCCGTTGCCCGGAAAGTGGCCAGCGGGGACGTCGAACGCGGCATTCTCATCTGTGGAACAGGCATCGGCATGTCGATTACAGCCAATAAAGTCAAAGGGGTCCGCGCAGCCTTGGTGCACGATTTATTTTCGGCAGAGGCAACGCGCAAACACAATGACAGCAATGTTCTGACCATGGGTGGACGCATCATCGGTCCCGATTTAGCCAAGGCCATTGTAAAAACATGGCTTCGCACACCGTTTGAAGGTGGTCGACATGCCCGACGTTTGGATAAGATCGCAGAAGCAGAAGCGGATGGATCAGACGCCTAACGAAGGATGCAGGGGTGAGTCTATTGCCGACGGAAGATGGACGTTTGACAAAAGCGGAGATAAAACATGTGTGGCTCGCACTCGAAACGCTCGACCAAAAATTCCCTTTTTCTTCTGATCATCTTCTGGTGATTGGGGTTAGTACGAGTGAGATTATGGGAAAACCCATTGGCACTGACAGTTCACTGACCATTGCTAGCGATTTGTTTCAAGTGTTTGAAACGTGGGGACGGGCACGCGGTGTTCACCTTGCCTTTCAATGCTGTGAACATCTCAATCGGGCCCTCGTCACAACGGCTGAAGCATGGAAAAAATTTCATCTTGAACGCGTTACCGTCCGGCCTATCCCCAAGGCGGGTGGAGCGATGGCAACCATCGCCTATGAGCGCTTGCCGGATGCGCTTTGTGTCGAGACTGTTTTTGCCGATGCGGGCATTGATATTGGCGACACATTGATCGGTATGCATTTAAAACGAGTGGCCGTCCCTGTCCGTCCGCCAGAAAGACGGATCGGTGCCGCACAGATCACGATGGCCTATACACGCCCCAAACTCATCGGTGGCCCGCGTGCAGAGTATCCGGAGCGCTGGTGAAAAAAGATGGTGAAAAGTTGAAGGGAGAAGATGGCATACGATGATGTATGAAGCACTGAAGTCGCAAGATCCAGTCATTGCAGAATGGATTCATCAAGAACTGCAACGACAACGTGCGCATATCGAACTGATCGCTTCTGAAAATTTTGTCTCGCCAGCTGTCCTCCAAGCGATGGGGACTGTCCTGACCAACAAATATGCCGAAGGTTACCCTGGAAGACGCTATTATGGTGGTTGTGAAGTCGTAGATGAAATCGAGCGTATTGCCATTGAGCGGGCTAAAAAACTGTTTGGCGCAGAGTACGCGAACGTTCAGCCGCATTCTGGCGCTCAAGCGAATATGGCGGTTTATTTTGCGTTTTTAAAGCCCGGTGATACCATTTTAGGTATGAATTTAGCGCATGGTGGCCACCTGACGCACGGTTCTCCAGTGAATTTTTCTGGTCAACTTTACACCATCGTCCCATATGGTGTCGATCCTGTGACGCATCGGATTGACTATGATCAAGTTGAGGCCCTGGCTCGAAGCCACCGACCGAAAATGATTGTAGCCGGTGCCAGTGCTTATCCGCGTGTCATCGATTTTAAACGTTTCCGGGAGATCGCCGATGCCGTCGGAGCGCTCCTCATGGTCGATATGGCGCATATTGCCGGGCTCGTCGCTGCCGGTGTTCATCCGTCACCGGTGCCTTATGCTGATATCGTCACTACCACGACGCACAAGACGTTGCGCGGACCGCGCGGTGGTCTGATCTTAGCCAAAGAAGCATACGGTAAAGCTTTGGATAAAAGCGTCTTTCCCGGTGTGCAAGGCGGACCGCTCATGCACATCATCGCCGCCAAAGCGGTAGCCTTTGGTGAAGCGCTCACCCCAGAATTTAAAGCGTATAGCACGCGTGTTGTCAACAATGCCCGACATTTGGGTGAGGCACTTAAACAACGCGGCTTTACGCTCATTTCCGGTGGAACGGATAATCATCTCATTTTAATCGATGTGCGCAATCGGGCGTTAACCGGTAAAGAAGCAGAAAAGATTTTACAATCGATCGACGTGACGACCAACAAAAATGCCATTCCGTATGATCCGGAAACACCTTTTATTACAAGTGGCATCCGTATCGGTACACCTGCTGTTACAACACGCGGCATGGATGAAGGCGCCATGGAAGAAATCGCTGAAATCTTTGATCTCGCGCTCCATCATCCGCAGGAGGAAGCTCGGCTTCAGAAAGCGCGCGCGCTTGTTCAAGCGCTCACCGATCGTTATCCGTTGTATGATCACCTTAGCTGACCGGAACAATAAAGGGGCGTCCTTCATGCCAACTGATGCGGACGGGCCGATCATAAAAAGCGTGCAAGCGTTTTTCCTCAAGCGCCTCTTCGCGTCTTCCAGCAAAAAAGACTTCACCTTGACGGATGAGTAGAACATGCGTAAAAAGATCAGTGATCTCTTCGCTGTGATGGGTCACATATACAATCGCCATGTGATCGTCGTCATTAAAAAGTTCTTTAATCCATGTGAGCCATGCTTCGCGGGCAAAAACATCCAGCCCGTTCGTCGCTTCATCAAAAATGAACAGTTGTGGTGATCCCATGAGCGCGCGTGCTAAAAGCACGCGTTTTTTTTCGCCGCTTGAGAGCGTCCCCCACCAACGATCGAGCAGCGTATCGATTTGTGTCAACGTGACGATCGAAGACCACCATTGAGCGCGACGATGTTTAGTGTGGTGCGTAGCGCTCGTCAATGCGTCGTTTAAGCCTTGAGGAGAAGCGAGATCAAAAGGTACACGCCCCACCATATGCATGGGAAGACGTATATGACCAGTAGCGGCACTTTGTAAGATGCCGCGCGGTGTATCGGTCTCATTAAAAAATTGTTCGAGCATCGGAGATATCCACCCGATTTTTGGGAAAATGGTGCTAACATCGACCTGACCGAGCCGTTTCCCAAAGAGCTCAACAGTCCCGACGGTGGGATAGAGGCGTGCGGCGAGCAGATGAAGAAGGGTGGACTTACCAGCGCCATTTGTTCCTAAAACGGCCCATCGTTCACCGAAATGAACGCTCCAATGCAACCGGTTGAGAAGTGTTTGACCGTTCCGTCTCACACTGACATCGTGCAAGTGTATCACACGCGCTTCGGACGACGGTTCCATCGAGGGCATGTTTGTTCACTCCTTCTTATGGATGTAACGATATGATGGGACAAAAACGCAGGATTGTATGATATCGTTCAAAGGTGTAGGTGGCGATGCATGATTCAAGTACCGTTTTAAAGCGTTGATCATGTTTTTTTGATTGTAACGTGTAGAGATGTTTTCTGTCTAGCAGCGTTTGATCGGTTCGGTCTTTTTGGTATAATGGTCAAGACTTCACACGGCTTTTATCTGGCGGATCAGACCGACGTTGATATCCATGCGCTTAAGGTTCGATCCATGGGCTTAAGGCGCGATGGATGAGAACACATAAGGAGGCGACTCTGTTGGCAAAAGTACACCGCTTTGATCACCCGCTCATTCAACATAAGCTTACCTTCATCCGTGATAAGAACACCGGTACGAAGGAATTTCGTGAACTGGTCAATGAAGTAGCCATGCTGATGGCCTATGAGATCACCCGGGATTTGCCACTTGAGACGGTAGAGATCGAAACGCCTGTTGCACGCGCGACATCGTATGTTTTGAGCGGACGAAAACTTGGCCTAATCCCTATTCTGCGGGCTGGACTGGGGATGGTCGATGGCATGCTTCGTCTTATCCCCACTGCAAAAGTCGGGCATGTTGGCGTCTATCGTGATCCAGAGACACTCGAGCCCGTAGAATATTATGTCAAATTACCCTCCGATACACATGAACGCGATCTGATTGTCATTGATCCGATGCTTGCCACTGGTGGTTCGGCTTCGGCGACGCTTTCTCTTCTCAAAGCCAAAGGTGCGCGTAGCATTAAACTGATGTGTCTCATCGCCGCGCCAGAAGGCATCGCGAAAATAGAAAAAGATCATCCGGATGTCGACATCTATGTTGCTGCCGTCGATGAGCGACTCAATGAGCACGGATATATCGTACCAGGCCTGGGCGATGCTGGTGATCGTCTCTTCGGAACAAAATAGGAGGGTGAAGATGACAAACGTACGAACAGTGCTCGTCGTCTTTGGGACGCGACCGGAAGCGATCAAGATGGCTCCATTGGTTCTCGAGCTTAAGAAGCATTCGCCGTGGAACATCCGCCTGGCAGTCACGGCACAACATCGCCATCTGCTCGATCAAGTGCTCCATGTCTTCCGGATTCAACCGGATTATGACTTAAATATTATGAAAGAGAGACAATCGCTTCAAGATATCACCGCTGGTGTCTTATCAGGTTTACATGCTGTGATGTTAGAGACGAAGCCCGATATGGTCCTTGTTCACGGTGATACGACAACGACGTTTGCTGCTGCCTTGGCCGCTTTTTATCAGAAAATACCGATCGGCCACGTTGAAGCCGGGCTCCGTACTTATGACAAATATGCACCTTATCCAGAAGAAATGAACCGACAGCTCACCGGTGTTTTGGCCGATCTTCACTTTGCTCCAACGCACACAGCTCAAAAAGCGCTCTTGAGCGAAGGAAAACGGAAAGAGCGCATTTATGTCACAGGCAATACTGTGATCGATGCCTTGCGTACGACGGTGCGCGATGATTTTCATCATCCACTGTTGGAGCGCATCGGAGGTGCGCCCTGGATTTTGATGACAGCCCATCGTCGGGAAAATTGGGGCCAGCCGCTCCGAAACATTTTTCAAGCCGTCAAAACGATTCTTTCGCATCACGCCGATCTTCATCTGATTTATCCGGTGCACCCTAACCCGCACGTCAGAGAATTGGCCTATGCGTACCTCGGGGATGTACCGCGCGTTCATTTGATCGAACCGTTGGAAATGGTAGATTTTCACAATATGATGGCGCGCGCTACGCTTATCTTGAGCGATTCCGGTGGTGTACAAGAAGAAGCGCCAGCGCTGGGACGCCCTGTGCTCGTCTTAAGAGAGGTGACCGAAAGGCCTGAAGGTGTCGAAGCAGGCACGCTTTTATTGGTTGGAACCGACGAGGCACGGATCGTCGCAGAAACGGAACGGTTGCTAAGCGACCGTGAGGCTTATCTCAAGATGGCGCGCGCTAAAAATCCTTATGGCGATGGCCAAGCGAGTCGTCGTATTCGAGAAGCGTTGGCTTATTATTTTGGAGAACGCGCTGTTCCACCAGAACCATTTGGCGCTTAATGGCATTTGGTATGTTTGTCATAAAAATGTCAATATTCCATTTTAAACCATTCGTTTTTTTAATGGGTTGTATTGCTTTTCTTAGCCACCGCATTACATTGACAAAAACCGTGCGATACGATACTATGTTTGAGGATAGATGACGGGTCAGGAAAGCTTGTGAATAGCGAACGTTACACATTGTTTGAAGGTACACCCAAGGAGGGCGATTTGGCGTTGGACAAACCTGACGGTCCAGGTTCGATATGGCGTACAGTCATACTTGCCAGTACAACCACTTCACAGTTGGTTATACCGGTTCTTGTGGGTGTAGCGATCGGATACTATATGGACCGAAGGTTTGGGACAGCGCCATTTTTTTTAGTTATCCTGCTTCTTGTCGGTGTTTTTACCGGTGTGTTCGCTCTTTGGCGTACCTTATCCCGTTGGGAACGAAGGGATGGACGGTACCGTTGATGGATGTGATGCGTAAAACGAGGCAGACAACGTATCTATTCATTGCGCTGGCTTTATTGTTTTACGCTATTCATCTCTTCCCTCGGTCGATGCTTGGGTTTATCCTCGGTCAGACCATTGGTCTTGTTAATGCGCGGATGCTCGCTTATCGCATACAGCATATCGGAGGCGCGCAAAAAAGTAACATACCCATCCGGCCAGGGATCGGTACCGGTATCCGCATGACCTTAGTTGCTATAGGCGTCCTATTGGTCTTGCGCCTGAGTGACGTCTTTGAAATGTTGGGCTTTGTGATTGGTCTCAGTCTTATGCCCTTCAACGTTTTGGTCTGGGGCATATGGCATGCAAAGAAGACACAAAGCTCATGATGATAAAAGATAAGGGGGTGAGTCTGTTTGGGGCATGAAGCACCGATTGCGCAGGTGTTTGGCTTGCACGTTAACCTTTCCACAGTACTGATGGAATTCGTCGCTTCCGCGATTGTTCTCATCATCGCCATAACTGCCACGCGTCATTTAACATCAGGCGTCCCGCGCGGTTGGCAAAACTTTATGGAGTGGCTGGTGGAATTTGTGCAAGGCATTATTGGGGGCGCCATGCATGAAGGCCTAGGGCGAAAATTTTTACCGTTAGGCGTTGCGCTCATCATGTTTGTGTTTGTAGCCAATATGCTGGGTCTTCCTTTTGCTTTGATCATCGATCATACGCTGTGGTGGAAGTCGCCGACAGCAGACCCGCATGTAACGTTGAGCTTAGCCATCTTGGTGCTATTGATCGCGCACATCTATAGCATTCGGGAAAATGGTTTGCAAGGGTATTTAAAATCTTATCTTCACCCGGTTGCCTTTTTGCTCCCTATAAACATCGTTGAGCAATTTTCAAATACGCTTACCCACGGCATGCGTCTTTTTGGAAATATTTTTGCTGGAGAAGTCCTTTTAGGGATGCTTGCTTCGGCTGTGAAAGTTGGACTTTGGGCTGCTTTTTTGGTCGCGCCGTTTATTATGGT
>JAVERJ010000205.1:0-3958 GCA_034007185.1 Candidatus Carbonibacillus sp.
CTTCCATTTCCATAAAAGCTGCAGCTTCGGCAATCATATCGGTTGCATGTTCTGCAATAATTTGTACTCCCATTACTTCACCATATTTCCGTTCGCTTAAAATCCGTACAACTCCCTCTGTTTGTCCCGATATCATAGCTTTAGCGTTCATCGAAAGTGGGAATTCACTAATTTTATAATCAATATCTTCTTCTTGCAGAACTTGTTCGGTAGCTCCAATTTGTGCTATTTCCGGAAATGTGTAAAGATTGATAGGATATAAGCCTAATTCTATTCCTCCTTTTACTCCTTTAATGTTATTGATAACAAATTGACCTTGTGCAGATCCTGCGTGAGCGTAACTGCTTCTGCCGTTAACATCACCAATGGCATAAATAGAGGGAATATTTGTTTGCAGATTCATATTCGTGTTAATAAAACCATTTTCTGTGGTTTCGATTTTAATTTTAGATTCGGGCAAAATAGCACTTCTTTGATTTGCATTAATCCAAATATCTGCAGATATATCTTTGTTGGTTTTAATTAGGCTTATTCCTTGTAGCTTTAATTGTTTTTTCAGATAGTCATTAATATATTTATCAACTCCAGGTACAAGTTCATCACTATCACTTACAAGATATGTTTTAGATCCTGCAAGATTGACAAGTTGAGCAGTTTCAACAGCCACTGCACCATTTCCTTCTATGGCTATTGTTTCTGGAAGTTCGTTAAGCCCATAGAGAGCTTTAAGACTTTTTATACCTTTTCTGTCAGAATCAATTGGGTAAGATCCTGTAGCAATTATTATATTTTTTCCTGTAATGCTTCTTTTATTAACTGAAATGGTATTTTCTGCTGTAATTATTGCTTTCCCAATAATTGTTTCTACTCCGTGCTTGTGTAAAAGCAATTCAATTCCTGAGTGCATTTTTGCTGATATAGTTCTTGCACGGTCAATTGCCTTTTTCCAGTTTAGCGATGTTTTACTTAGATTTATTCCATCAATTCCAAACTCTTCGGCTTGGTTAAGTCGGTAATAAAACTTAGCAGATTCAATCATTGATTTGCTTGGGATACAACCCCAATTTATACACATACCACCAACTTTATCTTTGTCGATAAGTAAAGTTTTAAGTCCTACTTGTCCGGCTCTTATTGCAGCTACATAACCTGCGGGTCCGGCTCCAATTATTATAACATCGTAATTCATTTTTTCCATTTTTTTAGTCCATTATTAGCCTTACAGGCTCGTTTAAATAACTAATAATATCATTAAGAAATCTTGTAACATCGCCACCGTCAACAATTCTATGGTCAACCGAAAGAGAAAGAGGTAATGTATTACCCACAGCTATTTCGCCATTTTTAACTATGGGCTGTTGGCTCATGCGACCAATTCCCAATATACCTGCTTGTGGATAATTAATTACAGGTACTGCGTATTTGCCACCTATTGAACCATAGCTTGTAATTGTAAAAGTACCGTCTTTCATATCTTCGAAACTAATTGTTCGTTCTCTTGCTTTTTTAGCAATTTCGGCAGTTTCTAAGCTTAATTGTTTTATTGATTTCTTATCAACATCTTTAATTACAGGAACAATAAGTCCGTCAGGGGTATCTACTGCAATACCGATATTGTAATACTTTTTATAGATCATTACTCCCTTATCCATATCCATCTGAGCATTTAGCGACTTATGTTTTTTAAGTGCCAGTGCCGTAGCTTTAAGGATGAAAGGTAAATAATTTAATTTAATATCTTCATCTGCGAATTGCTCTTTAAACTTGTTTCTTACTCTAATAAGCTCACTTACTTCGGCATCGTCGAAAACAGTCATGTGTGCAGCATTATGTTTGCTTTCCACCATATTTTTGGCAATTGTTTTGCGAATCTGAGTTAATTTTTCAGTTTCGATGAAATTGCCGGTTTGTTCTGCTGACGTTGTTTGTTGCGGTGCTTTATAAGCATTTTGTTGTTTAAATTTTTGTATGTCGTCTTTCATTACTCTTCCGCCCGGTCCTGTTCCGTTAACCTGATTAATATCAATGTCAAGTTCTTTTGCAAGTGCACGTGCAACCGGAGTAGCAAGAGCTTTGCGTTTATTTGATGGTTTTCCTTCAGATTGGTCATCCATTCCTTCGTCGCTGGCGGGTAAATATGCATTATTGCCTGCAACTTCTAAAGTACCAACAACGCCGGCGCCTTCTTCTTCAACGGCTTCTTGTTCTTGCTCTATTTTTTTAGATTCTTCTACCGCTTGTTTACCTTCCACGCCTTCAATTTCAATTTCTACAAGAGCGTCTCCTACATTAATGGTTTCGCCTTCTTTGCCATACATTGCAGATATTGTTCCTTCTCGTGGCGAGGGAATATCTGTTACAACCTTGTCGGTTTCCATTTTCACAAGCGATTGACCTACTTCAACACTTTCTCCTTTTTTTACATACCATTCTACTATGGTACCTTCGTCGAGGCCTTCGCCAATATCGGGGAATTTAAATATATATCTCATAACTTATTTCAAATATAAGGTTAAAACTTAACTGTTCTTATTATTTCGTACAGAATTTTTTCTGCTGTTTGTAAATAGTGATGCTCGCCTTTTGGAAGTGGTACAATTGTGTCGAATCCGGCAACTCGTTTTGGTGGAGCTTCTAGAAATAAGAATGCTTCTTCGTTTGCAATAGCCGAAATCTCTGCTGAAACACCAAAAGCTTTTGGGGCTTCGGTTACAGTAATGATTCTTCCTGTTTTCTTGATGCTTTCGGCAATTGTTTCTCTATCAATAGGATATATCGTTCTTAAGTCGATAATTTCTACCGAAATTCCTTCTTTTTTTGCTAAAGCTGCTGCTTTTTGGGCTTCACGTATCATTGCCCCGTAAGCAACTAAAGTAATATCTTCACCTTTATGTATTACCTTGGCTTTCCCAATAGGTACAGCAAATTTACTTTCTTCTACTTCTTGTTTTATTGCACGATATATTCTTTTAGGTTCCATATAAATAACAGGGTCCTCAGATTCTATACTTGAAATTAGCAGACCTTTGGCATCGTGTGGATTACTTGGGATTACGACCTTAAGTCCCGGAATATGTCCCCAGATAGCTTCGGCACTTTCGGAGTGGTGTTCGAGTGCATTAATTCCGCCACCGTATGGCATTCTTATTACTATTGCTTGTTTGTATTTTCCGCGACTTCTGTTATGCATACGCGAAACATGGCTAATAATCTGATTAAAAGCAGGATAAGAAAAACCCGAAAATTGCATTTCTATTATAGGTCGTAATCCTGCTGCTGCCATTCCTACAGCTGTTCCTGCTAATCCTGATTCGGCAAGTGGAGAATCGAAAATACGTTCTACTCCGTGCTTTTTCTGTAAGCCTTCGGTTACTCTAAATACTCCACCTTCTATACCTACGTCTTCGCCATATACTATTACACTTTTATCTTCTGCCATTTTAATGTCTAAAGCATTGTTAATGGCATTTACCATATTCATTACTTTTTTCATGATCTTGCCTCCTTCCATTTTAAAAATTTCTCATGCTCCATCATTTGATTCTTTAAGTCTTGAGGCATTTCTGTGTACATAAACTTAAATACGTCTTCAAGAGCATATTCGCCGTAATTTTCGGCTTCAATAAATTGTCTGTCGATCTCTTTTTTATATTGTGGGACAATTTTTTCTTCTTCTTTCTCGCTCCACAGCTTATTTGCAATTAAATATGCTTTAAGTCTTTTCAGCGGGTCGGTTTCGTCCCATTTTTCTTCTTCTTCTTTTGTACGGTATTTTGTTGGGTCGTCGCTGGTAGTATGTGCTCCTTTACGATATGTAACCGCTTCAATCAGAACAGGTCCATTTCCTCCTGATGCATGTTTTGCAGATTCTTCAACGGCTTTATACATTGCAAAAAAATCGTTTCCATCAACTTGAATCCCTTCAATACCATAGGCTAAAGCTTTAATAGCAATGCCA
>JAVERJ010000092.1:0-7943 GCA_034007185.1 Candidatus Carbonibacillus sp.
CTCATCGAGCGCGCGCGTTTCAGAAGTTTAAAGCGTGGTTAGACGGATCGGCATCTACTTAGATAGACTCCCCACGCCACTAGGACGGCACCAGCAGCAGGATGAAACGACGCAACCTATTTCAGGTTAGAGATGCGCCCCCAAAAAGTTATCACATGTGAGGAGCGGAAAGGAAGGGAACATGGATGCGCTTTCTGATCATGAGCGATACGCACGGTCTCGTTCAGCCGGTCTCCGATATCGTACGTGATCATCCGGTCGACTATATCTTGCATGCCGGTGATTCGGAAATGGACACAGGCCGCTCGCCTTTTCGGCAGATGATCATGGTACGTGGCAATATGGACCGCGATCTTACGCTCCAGGCGATGCGGCTTTTGCGTACCCAGGGATTGATCCTTTTACTCGTGCACGGCCATGAACACGGGGTCAAACAGGACTTGTTGCGTCTTAAGCTGTTAGCCCAGGAACACGGCGTGCGCATTGTCGTCTACGGTCATACGCATCGACCCGGGTATTTGTTGGAAGAAGGGGTGTTGTACATAAACCCCGGCTCGCTGGCGCGTCCCCGCGGATACCCCGATCCGACCTATGTGTTGATGGAAGTGAATCTCATGCGCAATGAAACCGGGGAAGCAGGGAAAGATGAAACAAGAAAAGATCAATCAAAAAGAAAAGATCAAGCAAGAATCGTTGAAACAGGGAAACAAGATAGTTCAGGATGGCGTGTTAGCATCGATTATTATGATTTAAACGGACGAAAAAAACCGGATCTTTCCGGCAGTGTGACGCTCTGGCATTAACCAACTCATATTCATTCATCTTCATCAGCCCAATTTCGTATAAAATATTCGAGTAGTTTTTTTCTTGCGCGTGCCATACGTTGCGTCAGTACCGATTCGGATAAATTCAATTCCCTGCTTATTTCTCTATAGCTTCTCCCCTCCATGTAGAACATTAGCAAAATCGTTCTGTAGTCTGGTTTTAATTGACTCAAAGCGAGATGGAGTTGTTCGTTACGGATTTGGTTTTCAACCTGACTGATGACACTGATTTCATCCCAAGCTTCACTATTAATATTAACGCTTGTGAGCGGCAACATCTGACGCTCTTTCTTCAGTTTTTTTATTTTATCTAGTGCTGTACGGCGCGCTATTTGTTTGAGCCAGCCCGGAATGTTGGACTCGAAACGGAGGTCCGGGGCTTTAGCTGCCGCCTTTAAAAAAGATTCATGTATAATGTCCTCAGTTAGAAAGTGATCCCGGATCATGAAATAAATGTCTGAATAGACGAGCCGGTAATAAGAATAATAGACAAGCTGTTGAGCGGCAGCGTCCAGTTCAACGATTGGGGTTCGCAGCAAGTGATACCAATGAATCATCCCTACGCCTTCCTCTGTTTTGTTGTCAAAAGACAGGTCTTGCGGATAACAGGTATAAATATATCACTATACTTTTATTATACAATAAATTTGACACATAAGATAGTGAAGAATTCAAAGAAAATAGGAGATCACCGTCAGATATGTGTTGTTCGTGCCGTTTATATAGTATACAGAAAGAATTGGAAAAACGTAATTCAAAGGTGGTAATACCATGATGGTTACAACTGGAATTTTGAAAGCAAAAAAAATATGGTTATTTGCACTAGCAGCGGTCACATTGCTGTTTGCTTTTAACACAACTTCGTTTTCTGCCGCATATGTTCAGAGTTGGCATTTAGTCGATTCGGGGAAGCATCTTGATTATGATGGAGATAGCATTTATATGAGCCATATAACTACGGGGGCTGGAATTTGGAATGGTTACAAAAGCGGTGTAATACGACCGGATAGCATCTGGGTCATTGAAGATGTTTATGTAACCGATATAGAAATTGCAAATGGTTATACAGGTGTCACTTATGCAAGCGGAAAAATTGAATTGAATGTATATTATTTATCGGATCACTCTACAACACGAAGAACAAACACAGCTACACATGAACTTGGTCATGCGCTTGGATTAGATCACAGTACATCAACTGACATCATGGGTCCCATCCAAACAACGATATTAACTTTATCCCAAAATGATAAAGATTCTTATGATCTTGCATATAGTAAGTATTAAAAATAAGGGAGTGAGATTCTGTGAAATTCAAAAGGAACATTATGACAATTGTTGTCGCTGCTCTTATCGTTGGGGCGGCATTTGGATTTAACTTTTTCAATAAAGACACTAATGTTAAGAATGCTGTATCAGAAGTTGAAAATGTTGATACAAGTAAACTTCCTATATTCCCGATCAGGGGGAGTTTTGTATATGACGTTAACAACATAAATGAAGCCGTTGGTATTGTCGATTATGTTTTTGTAGGTAAAGTAGTCAGAAATGATGGAACCATTTACAAAGGTATAATCACGATGGAAAGTGAAAATGGACCGAAAGAGGTCGGTACTCCATATACAAAGTATGCTATTCAAGTGATTGATAATATAAAAGGCGCGCTCATAGACACTATCGAGGTCTTAAAACACGGTGGAGTGTCCCAGGATAACAAAGGTAATAAAGGAGTGTTTATCTTTGAAGATGATCTACTCCCAGAAGTAGATAAATTCTATATTTTCTTGGGATATGCACAGAAGGATGGCTCTATTATAATATCTGGACCCAATTCAAATGTACCGTTAAACGTTTCTGACAAACAGTCCAATAATTTGACCAAGCAAAGTTTAAGTTCTTTAAGCGTGTATCAGCAATATCAGGAGGCATTTGAAAACCAAATTATAAGCGTTCAGAGAGAAAGATTTACTTCAAAGTATGAAAAATAAGCTCTGGCGTTGAAACGACTAACAAGGGGCTGCCTAATAAGCCCTAAAAACAAAAAGGCTGAGTAAAAAAACGTAAGTTTTCTACACAATCTTTTTTGCTTGCTTTTCTATGTGAGTGGCGAAGCGAATGCTCGCCATTTTCAGTAGGTTGTGAACCAATCCCACATCCCGAACTCTGTATGTACCTTATCTAACCCACGCAACGAGAACCGGTGAAACGATCGGTTGCCCTTGATGTGGCCAAATACGATTTCTACCTCGACTTTTCGCCGGGCATATATCATATATCGCAGCTTTCTCGCCATCCTCAAGGGCTCTTTTTGCTTTTGCTTTCAGTTCTTCCGAAATCGTATTCCAGTGTACCTTACGGTTTTCCTTTGCCTTCGTGCAGGCGACCTTAAAAGGACAGTTGCTGCAATTCTCACCTTCATAAAATCTTGAAGCTTTGCTCCAGACCCGATACGTTTTTCTTCGTCTGGTATTTTATAAAAGCTTACATCAGGACCATTCGGGCATATGAAGCAATTTTCACGTTCGCCCAGTTTGGAACATGCCGAATGTCTTTTTTTGCATCTTCCCTCACCGCACTGTTCAAGCTAAAAGATCAACTCTACATCGAGCATATTTTGTTTGACAAAACCCAATTGAGTGATGAAGAGTCTGATAGAAGATGAAAAAAAAAGACCAACCACGCGCACGTCTCCTCCGAAAGAGAAGACAGACGAAAGAACGGTCGAAGAAGCTACAGCTTGGCACATAACCATCGAATATTTTGATATTCATGGCCGAAAGAAGCCTGATCTATCTGGCAGTGTGGGGCTCTGAGATTAATCCAAGCGTTGACGTGATGTTTCATTGTCATTCACTGCCATGGTTAGGTTGATTCCCGGACGGGCTTTACGTCTGAGACGTATGATGATACAAATAAGCCTGCGGGAGGAAAGAGCACCATGACATATCGTATTGTGCTTGATCCCGGACATGGAGGAGACGATCCGGGGGCAGTAGGGCATGGTCTTGTTGAAAAAGTGCTGACGCTTATGCTGGCAAAACATGTTCGTGCGCGTCTTAAGGCGTATCATTCGGCCCAAGTCTTCATGACACGTGAAGAAGATCAGACGGTATCACTTGCCGACAGAGTCGCTTTAGCAGAACGTGTTAAAGCTGACTTTTTTTATTCCATCCACATCAATGCTGCTGAAAACACGTCAGCGCGCGGTTATGAAGACTACATTCACACCAGTCTTGCAGATGATACACCTACAGCCATCATACGCCGCAAACTGCACGAGTCATTGCTCGCTGCCCTTAAGGCGTATCCCATTGTCGATCGAGGGATGAAAAAAGCAGACTATTATGTCTTGCGTAAGACAAGGGTGCCAGCTGTGCTCACTGAAAATTTGTTTCTTACCCATCCAGAGGATGCGCTTCTTTTGAAGGATGAACATTTTTTAGAAAGTCTTGCGGAGGCGCATGTCCAGGCTTTATCGTATGCTCTCAGCTTAAAGGAGCGGGGAACGTCTCAGTCAGGTGAGATACCGGATGCGCCTAAAGAAGAAGGCACACCGATTTTAGGTGAATCCAAGATCGATCGTTCCGCTGCTGAACACTGGGCTAAAGCGCGGGGTGGGACACATACTTTTATCGATCTGGCAGATCTTTATTGGACTTTAACAGGTATGCACGGATATGTAAGGCCAGAGGTCGCTTATGCACAAGCAGCAAAAGAGACAGCCTTTGGGCGCTTTGGTGGTGTTTTGGATGCATCGTATATGAATCCAGCTGGGTTGAAGTCACGACCCGGCGGACGCGACACCGACCCATCTGCGCACCATCGGTTTAAAAGTTGGGAGGAAGGGGTTCGTGCCCATCTCGATCATCTTGCGCTTTACGCTGGGGCGAAGGGCTATCCCCGTCAAGATACATTCGACCCAAGACATTTTCCAGAGCTTCTAGGGCGTGCCAAAACCATTGAGGGGCTGGGCGGATTATGGGCACCCGATGCAGACTACGGACGGAGCATTGTTCGAGATTATCTACTCCCCCTTTTGGCTGAACAAGCGCCCGTGCTCTGGAAAGATGTGTCGCCTACACATTGGGCCTATGAAGCCATACGCTTTGTCCATGACAACGGGCTGATGCAAGGATACCCGGATGGCACCTTTCGACCGCATCATCCAGTGACAAGGGCTGAACTGGCACAGGTGATCTTCACACTGAGTCAGTCGTTCAGGGTTTCGTCAAAGTCCAGTAACATTTAGACCGGATAAGGTGTTTAAATCCCCCACTGGTCTTTTCTTCTTCAGTCTGATAGAATGTAGATAACTACATCTTTCGGTCTGAAGAGGAGTTCTGGCATGCCACCACAAACGGAATTGTCATCATTGGTTGTCCGCCCCATTGAACCAGAGGAAGAAACGAGATGGAAACAACTGATGGACAAACACCACTATCTCGGCTTCCGTCAACTTGTCGGGGAATCCATGAAATACGTCGCTGAACTGAACGGGCAGTGGGTCGCCCTACTGGGCTGGGGAACCGCGGCGTTCAAATGTGGTCCCAGAGACGAGTGGATCGGCTGGTCCAGGGAACAACAATGGCGTCGGCTTATCTTTGTCACCAACAATTCGCGATTTCTCATCCTGCCTGGCGTTCGAATCCCGAATTTGGCCTCCAAGATTTTAGCGATGAACCTGAAGCGTTTATCGGCTGATTGGAAGGCGGTGTTTGGACATCCCGTTGTGATCGCGGAAACCTTTGTGGGGCATACCCGATTTGCTGGCACCTGCTACCTTGCAGCGGGTTGGATACCGCTTGGACAAACTCGAGGTTTTGGGCGGAATGCGGGCAAGTATTATCATCACGGTTTGTCAAAGACGGTCTACGTCTATCCGCTGCATCGAAAAGCAAGGCAACTGCTCTCCTCTCCTTTTCTGGCACCGGAACTGATCGGAGGGGGAAAACCCATGGTCGATTTGAACAAGGTCAATTTGGAACAAAGCGGCGGCTTATTAGAGAAGCTCAGGCCATTGAAAGATCCGCGCAAACGCCGCGGAATCCGCCATTCCGCCACATCGACATTAGCAGTTGCCGTATGTGCGGTATTATCGGGTGCCCGTAATTTTCTGGCGATCGGTGAGTGGGCCCAAGACTTGCCTCAGGACTTGCTGCGCCGTTTAGGGTGTCGCTTTCATCCTGAAAAACGAATCTATATACCGCCCAGCGAACCGACATTGCGTCGGCACTTGCAAAGCGTAGATGCGGATGAATTGGACCGAATCATAAACGAATGGCTGGCGCAGCAAGCTGATCCGGGAGCGGTTGCGGTAGACGGTAAAACACTCAAGGGCGCCCGTGACAGCGAAGGAAAGCAATTGCATTTGATGTCAGCGATTCTCCACAAGGAAGGCGTTGTCGTCGCCCAAACATCCGTTGATAAGAAAACCAACGAAATTACGAAGTTTAAGACGCTGCTTGACCCGCTTGACCTGAGTGGGAAAGTCGTCACCGCCGATGCGATGCATACACAAGTGGAACATGCGAAATATCTCAAAGAGCAGAAAGGGGCGGACTACTTCTTCACCGTCAAAGGGAATCAAGGGACGCTACTGGAGTCCATTGAAAACCTGGACGATGAAGATTTTTCCCCCTGAGTACGTCACGAAAGAAAAAGGTCACGGCCGGATCGAGGTTCGGAAAATCCGGGTCAGCACCGCGCTCAATGACTACGTGACATTCCCTTATGTAGCACAAGTGTGCCGAATCGAGCGTATGACGTACAAATTAGATGGCGAACTGCTTCGACAGGAAGTCGCTTACGGCATCACCAGCATACCGCCAGAGAAAGCAGATGAAAAACGGCTATTGAGTTTAAATCGTGGGCACTGGTGTATCGAAAACCGGTTGCATTGGGTCCGAGATGTCACCTTTGATGAAGACCGGTCGCAAATACGCACAGGGCAAGGTCCCCGTGCTATGGCTACGCTTCGCAATTTAGCGATCAGCTTGTTTCGACTGCACAACATGAATAACATCGCTCAAGCACTCCGTTCGTTTGGCCGAAATCCGGAAAGAGCGCTTCAGTTAGTGGGACTGTAAACGATCCTGTAAAGCATCATGATTTTCAACACGACCGCTCGGTGAGCGGTCTGTTAGACCATGCTCAATTTTAATCAATGACATGTATCCGTTTAGTGCTAACGTAAAATTGCATTTTAAATCTCTAACAGGCTATCCGCTAAATGCGACTTTGACGAAGACCTGGTCAGTCGTTTCGTTCCTCTTGACTTTTTGAGTCATTTACGATATCGTTAATAACGTTTGGATCATGGCCGGATGATGTGCTCCCTCTCTGATCACGGGTTCCTGTGGACAGCGGCTGATTTTTTCCAGGAATACCGAATCGCGCAGATCAGGCCAGGTGCTTGATATAAAAATAAAACGAACGCTCTATACATGCGTCTATCATTGAAAAACTTGAACAATCGTAAAAGCATGACTCAGGAACAAAGAAAGGGGTTAAAATAAGGATGTCACGGTATCTCGGACCGACTTGGAAAATTAGTCGTCGTCTCGGTATTTCGCTTTCAGGTACGGGCAAAGAACTGGCCAAACGTCCGTATGCGCCAGGGCAACATGGCCCAACCCAGCGTCGCAAACTCAGTGAATACGGCTTACAGCTCCAAGAAAAGCAAAAACTGCGCTTTATGTATGGACTCAGTGAACGGCAGTTTGCGAACTTATTCAACGAAGCGCAACGTATGAAAGGTACAACGGGTGAAAACTTTATGATTTTGCTTGAGCAACGTCTCGATAACCTCGTTTATCGTCTAGGGTGGGCGCGGACAAGACGTGGTGCTCGTCAGCTCGTCAATCACGGGCATGTGACTGTCAATGGCAAACGCGTTGACATTCCTTCGTATCGCGTACAACCGGGCGATACGATTGGTCTCGTGGAAAAGAGTAAAAACCTTGTTTCGATCAAGGAAGCGCTGTCGGTGCGTTCTTATTTGCCCGAGTATTTAAGCTACGACGAAGAAAAGATGGAAGGCGTGCTGACCCGTCTGCCGGAGCGGTCGGAGCTGCCGGCTGAAATTCAAGAAAGCTTGGTTGTCGAGTTCTACAGCCGTTA
>JAVERJ010000093.1:0-7832 GCA_034007185.1 Candidatus Carbonibacillus sp.
AACATAAGCGTTTCGGCCGTCAATGCGGCTAATAAGCCCTGTGACAAGTTCAGCTTCCCGATCGACATACGTCTCATATATTATGCCTCGCTCAGCTTCACGCAAGCGCTGGGTCACAACTTGTTTGGCAGTCTGTGCCGCCACCCGACCAAAATCTTTAGGTGTTACTTCTTCTTCTAAAATGTCACCGATTCCAAGACGCGGATTGATTGCCCGAGCCCTTTCAAGACTCACTTCAAGCCGTGGATCCTCAACCGTTTCCACAACCGTTTTTTGCGATAGGACGCGAATCTCTCCAGTCTTTTCATCCATATGAACGGTCACATTTTGTGCCGTATGATAATTTTTTTTGTACGCGGCGATGAGCGCCTGTTTGAGAGCATCGAGTAAAATTTCTTTTTGTATGCCTCGTTCCCGCTCAAGATCATCGAGTGCGCTCAAAAAATCGATGCGCATCACGGTAAGCCTCCTTTGATCCCCACAATTTCAGCTTGGATCACATTATTGTATTCATACTATGATTGAAGATTCATGGATGGATCCTCAAGATTATTTTAAAAACGAAACGTCGCCTTGCGTCGCGCTTCTTTGACTCCCGAACGAGGCAGACGCACTTCCCCTTCAGCGGTTTGTATGACAATCTCAGGGTCATAAGCGATGAGCGTCCCTTCCCAGACTTGAACAGGCGCATCATCCTGTAGCCGGCCCTTGATCCGTACCTCTTTACCGACCGCCCACGCATATTCGCGCGGTTTTCTCAGCTTACGTTCAGCACCTGGTGACGATACTTCTAAAAAATAAGCATCGTTTATAAAATCATGACGATCCAACAGACGCCCCAACTGCTCACTGACTTTTCCGCACTCTTCGATACCTACGCCGCCTTCTTTATCAATATAAACACGAACAAACCAGTTTGCGCCTTCTTTGACATATTCGACATCAACCAGTTCGAGCGCCATCCGTTCTAATATCGGAAGGACAAGCGCTTCAACTTGCGCCTCAACGGGACCAGGCGTGTGCGTCAAATAAGCCTCACTCCTCTTTTATACGCATGTATTCATCATGACGCGTCAACACAGTTAAACTGCCTCAGGTGAAGATGACCTTTTGTTTGACCGATGCATGATCGCTCCGTTTCAGTTTGCAAAAAACGAAGAGTGGGTGGACCCACTCTTCCGGCGGTAGCTATATCATATCCAACATTGAGTGTATCATAACAAATATGACTTTGCAAGGAGACGCGATACAAGCCAAACCCATTCAGTCATGGTCGATAAAAACAAGCCAGTCCCCGTTTCAATATGCACAAGATATAACTCAACACTGTCAGCTATAAAGCTCATTATAACAACAAGTCAATAACGGTTTTCTTATAGTCGAATCAAATAGTCAAACGCAGCCAGGGCAGCGGTCGCACCACTCCCCATAGAAGTGATAATCTGCTTATAAGGAATGTTGGTACAATCACCGGCTGCAAACACGCCGGCAAGCGATGTCTTGCCATAGGCATCGACGACGATTTCTCCGAAACGGTTGCGTTCGACTGTTCCCTCTAACCATTCCGTGTTTGGCATGAGCCCGATCTGTACAAAAACGCCGTCAACATTGAGTTTTTTCACGGTTCCTGTATCTCGTTCCATATAGGTTAAACCTTGAACACGATCGTCCCCGTCGATCGACTGAGTGGCAACGTTGGTAAGCACGGTCACATTGGATTGTTTGGCCAGGCGTTCCTGAAGAATCGTATCGGCCTTGAGTTCTGGTAAAAACTCTAAGACGGTTACATGCCGAGCAAGACCGGCGAGATCAATCGCCGCTTCAATGCCAGAATTCCCTCCACCGATAACAGCGACATCTTTTCCTGTAAAAAGCGGTCCATCACAATGCGCACAGTAAGCGACACCTTTATTTTTAAATTGTGCTTCTCCAGGTACACCCAGTTCTCGCCAACGTGCGCCAGTTGCGATGATAACCGTCTTACTTTTTAACGTAGCTCCGTTTTCTAATGTGACATCGATCAGACCTTCCTCTTCCTGGCGGGTCAGAGAATGAACCCGGTAAGGTGACATAATATCGACCTCATATGCGCGAACATGTTCTTCCAACATCGCAGCGAGCTTAGGCCCTTCCGTACTTTTGACGCTGATAAAGTTCTCGATCGTGAGCGTATCTTGAACCTGCCCCCCAAAACGATCAGCAACCACGCCAGTTTTAATGCCCTTCCGCGCCGCATAAATGGCTGCGCTGGCGCCAGCCGGCCCTCCGCCAATGACCAGCACATCAAAAAGCCCCTTTTCCGATAAAAAAGACGGATCAGCCTTTTGCCCCAACGTTTCTAAGATCTCTTCAATCGTCGTACGGCCGCTTAAAAACATTTCACCGTTTAAAAAAACGGCAGGGACGGCCATGATCCCTTTGGCTTCAACCTCTTCTTTAAACGCGGCCCCATCGATCATCGTATGTGATATGCGAGGATTAAGGATACTCATCATATTGAGCGCTTGTACCACGTCCGGGCAATTATGGCAGCTCAAACTCACATATGTTTCAAAGCGGTAGGTTCCCTCGAGCTGTTGAATGCGGTCGATGATATGAGGCTCAACTTTTGGGGGCCTGCCACTCGTCTGTAACAAGGCCAGGATGAACGAACTGTATTCCTGACCCATCGGCAGTCCGGCAAAGACCACGCCGTGTGTTTCTCCGGGGCGGCTGAGTTGCATGCTGGGCGTACGGGCAAGTTTTTTTGCTTCAAAGTGAATTTTGGGCGAAAGTTCTCGCAGCTCCTGAACAAGCGCCAACATTTTTTTTGATAACGCATCTTCCCCAGCTGAGACGGTGATCATAACCTCCCCTTCCATAAGGTCGAGATATGTTTTGGTCTGCTGTTTCATGCTCTGATCCAGTATCATCGTGTTTTACTCCTCTCTTTCGAAGCGGTCGTTGTAGGGAAGATGAAAATTTTTTATAGTCCGCGCTTTGCCTGAAAAAAAGCCTTCCCTGCATACGGATATGGCAAGGAAGGAATATAGAGTGTTTGCTTACCCTCATCACAATTTAAAACGACTAATGTCTAGGGTAGCACAATTATATTTATTATATTTTTCCAACCAGATCAATGCTCGGCTTTAAAGTCTCCTCGCCTTCTTTCCATTTGGCCGGACATGCTTCCCCTGGGTGATTGCGAATGTATTGGGCTGCTTTAATTTTATCCACAAGAATGCTTGCATCTCGTCCTACGCTATCATGATTGACTTCCATAAATAAGATGGTACCATCCGGATCGATGACAAACGTACCGCGTTGAGCCAATCCACTTTCTTCATCCAAAACATCAAACTGCCGAGAGAGCACATGATTGGGATCGCCGATCATCGGATACTTGACTTTACCAATTGCTTCGGATGTATCATGCCAGGCTTTATGTGTGAAGTGCGTATCGGTCGATACGGAATAGACCTCTACACCTAGGGATTGAAATGTTTCATAATGTTCCTGAAGATCTTCAAGTTCGGTCGGGCAGACAAACGTAAAATCGGCTGGATAAAAAGCTACAATGCTCCACTTTCCACGAAAATCCTCATCCGTTACTTCGATAAACTGACCGTTATGATAGGCCTGGGCTTTGAAAGGTTGTACTTTTTTACCGATAAGTGACATCTGTTTCATCCTCCTTAAAGATTTTCTACACAAGTTTTGATCGTCATCTCAACTCTTTAATTAAGATCAATGATAATTTAGAATTAATCTAGGTTTAAACATCTTGTTATAAGAATAACATGCCGTTTTATATATGTCAATATTAAGAACTAAAATATACATTTATACTTTTTTACGGGCACGCTCGTATGGTGTGGGCCAATAATCTAATGGAACGCCTAATGCATTGGCTGTGTTGATCGGCCAGTATGGATTTCTAAGAAGTTCACGACCTAGAAATATGAGATCCGCACGCTCATTAAGTAAAATCTCTTCAGCTTGTTCAAAAGTGGTGATCAAACCAACAGCAGCCGTTGGTATATGAACTGTATGTTTTATACGCTCCGCATAAGGTACTTGATAACCGGGTCCTAGTTTTTCAATCTTGACTGGAACAATCCCTCCCGAACTACAATCAATTAAATCAACACCTTCTTCTTTTGCAATGCGTGCAAATTGCAGATGATCCGCGATGTGCAAGCCTTCTTCTACATATTCCTCACACGATAAACGTAAAAACAGAGGTTTTTCTTGGGGCCAGACCTTGCGAACGGCACGAATAACTTCGCGCAATAACCGTACACGTCCTTCAAAAGTACCACCGTATGGATCGTCGCGATGATTACTGAGCGGTGATAGAAACTGATTGAGCAAATAACCGTGTGCAGCGTGGAGTTCGATCACATCCATATCTGCTAATAAAGCACGTTGAGCACCTCTTTGAAAGGCTTCAATCACTTGAGTGATACCTTCTAAGGTTAAAGCTTGTGGAACAACAGAAGCATCGCTATAGGGGATGGCACTCGGGGCGACGACTTGATCGTGTTGAAGGTTGCCTTTTCTTCCAGCATGCGCAAGTTGAATCCCGACACGTGCGCCATAACTGTGAATGCGCTCAACCAACTTTTTTAATCCCGTCACATGGTCGTCCGACCAAATGCCTACATCATGATCACTGATGCGCCCGCGTGCTTCCACGGCTGTTGCTTCTATCATGATAAGACCTACACCACCAATAGCGCGTGTCGGGTAATGAATAAGATGCCAGTCTTGAATCAAACCTTTGGTATCCGCCGCATACATACACATCGGAGACATAACGATTCGATTACGCAGCCAAAGATCTTTGATTTGATATGATTGAAAGAGACGATACATATTCGCACCTTCCTCAGTTTTTTTATAGCCTTTTAGCCGCACCCTTTTGGCACCCATACCGAGTTACGATCAGGATGAATGCACGTCTTTTGCTTTCCTCGATTGAGGTGCTCTTTGCCCATAATAATTCAGCGCCCAACCGACCAGTGTGGCCAGAGCGCCGATCCACATCACCGCTTGCATGCCGGTCGTGACCGCCGAAGGAAGAACAAGCCCACCACTGACACGTTCATAAATCAAAACGACAAGCGCCACACCTAACACCCGACCGAGATTGCGCACAGTGGCAATAATCCCGCCGGTAAGACCGGTTTGCTCTTTGGGCACACTGTTTAAAACAGCGACATTGTTTGGTGCTTGGAATAACCCCATACCTGTTCCAAAAAGCGCAAGACCGATGATGATCCAACTAAGTCCCACAAGTTTTGTAGGAGCAAACAACGAGATACCAGCGAGCGACATCAGCACCAAAGAAAGGAACGTTACCAATAAACCGACCAGTGCAGGACGCCTCGTTCCAATGCGCTCACTCCATGCCCCAGCAAGAGGAGCGGCGACAATCATGGCCACAGCTTCCACGATCATAAGGAGTCCGACCACATCCGGTGTGTAGCCATAAACAAATTCCAAGTAAAAAGGAAGTGTGATCTGAGGGACGGCAAGGAGCATATATGATAGAAGACCAACGCCATTACCAATCGAAAACATCCGAATACGAAATAAAGAAAGATGGATGAGCGGATCTTTCTGATGAAGGCTGCGCTGAATATAAAGGTACCAAAACACAACAGTTAAAAGTGTAAAGATAACATTTTGAAATGCGGACAAAGGAGCAGGTAAAAGTGGCGGCTTTCCTAAAGAACTAATGAAGAGCATCAAGAGGGAAATGGCCACAAAAAAGTAAGCCGCGCTCAAATAATCCACTGCCACTTGACGCGTCTTTCGCCCCCCTCCTTTAAGAAGGATCATCGCTCCTAGAAACGATATCAAACTAAAAGGCACATTCAGCCAAAAAATGGCCGGCCATCCTGAAAATGTAATGAGGAAACCGCCTATCGATGGCCCTACGATCGTTCCGATAGCGACGACACTTCCGATCATCCCCAGCGGACGGCCGCGCCGTTCCGGTGGAAAATAATCGGCTACGATGGACATCACATTGCCTTGGATCAGCGCACTACCAATCCCTTGCAGCATTCGATAAAGGATCAAAGCCTGAAGCGAATGTGCCGTTGCCGCTAAAGCAGAGAACAAGCCAAACGATAAGACACCAGCAATAAAAAAAGGTTTTCGACCATACAGATCGGAAAGCTTGCCGACTAACGGTAATATGCCTGTGATAATTAAAAGATAACCCGTTAGCACCCACTGCAATGTATCAATGGATGTATCAAAAGCCTTTTTAAGCGTGGGAAGGGCGATGTTGGTAACACTCATGTCCACATTGACCATAAACGTCCCAATCGTCACAAAAGAAAACACCCACCAAGGAAACTGTGGATGTTCCATCAGCCGTTCACGTAACTGTCCGATCCATGTACGTTTCATCAGTGTAAATCCTTTCTTGTGCTTCACTTATTCAGGAAAAACATCGCTTGATAAATAACGTTCCCCAGTATCTGCCGTCATACTCACAACCAACTTCCCTGGCCCAAGCGCTTCAGCGAGGCGAATCGCAGCAAAAACCGCCGCCCCTGAAGAAGGTCCTACCAATATGCCTTCCTCACGCGCGAGACGGCGGGTCGTCGTGTAAGCATCCTCATCTTCGATCTGATAAATTACATCATAGATAGATGTATTGAGAATCGGAGGAATAAACCCGGGACTCGTCCCTACAAGTTTATGGGGACCTGGACTGCCTCCAGATAAAACCGGAGACCCTTTCGGTTCGACCACAGCAATTTTCAGATGGGGATACCGTTTTTTTAACACTTCACCAGTTCCGGTAATCGTCCCGCCAGTGCCTGCGGTGCTTACGAATCCATCCAATTCGCGACCCAATTGTTCAACTTGCGCAATAATCTCAGGACCGGTACCCACGCGATGGGCATCGGGGTTGGCTGTGTTTTCAAATTGCATGGGAATAAAACTATGCGGTATCGATCGCGCCAGTTCTTCTGCTTTTTCGATGGCACCCGGCATTTTGAGTGCAGCCGGTGTCAGAACGACTTCCGCGCCGTACGCTTTAAGAAGTTTGATGCGTTCGACGGTGCTATTATCAGGCATCACCAGAATCAGACGGTATCCTTTGGCTGCCGCATTCATAGCCAACCCAATACCTGTATTGCCCGATGTCGGTTCGATAAGCGTACTCTTGCCCGGTACGATTTTTCCCTCACGTTCCGCACGTTCGATCATAAAAAAAGCTGCTCGATCTTTCACGCTACCGCTTGGATTAAAGTACTCTAGCTTCACATACACTTCTGCCGCACCTTCTGGAACGATCCGATTCAAGCGAACGAGGGGCGTGTCTCCAATCAATTCATAAATATGCTTCACAACGCGCGGCATCATCGCTCACCCTGACTGAGTTTTTCCGCCCGTATATCGGCGATGGTTCGCCCGCCCATACCAACATTTTCTGGATCCATTTCTTCAAAGATGACCATCGTACGTTGAGGATCTTTTCCTAACACCTCTACCATGATATCTGTTACGCGACGAATAATCTCGCGCTTTTGTTCAACAGTCGCTTCTTCTCGTGCGACTTTGATATTAATAAAAGGCATGATTCATCCCCCTATCACAGTGTTAGGCGCCACTTATAAGTTTAAGCATACGCACGCACAACGCGCACACGCGTTATCGTATGATCGTAGGCACTGAATGGCGCTTACTGAAATATAGTTTCATTATAAAGTAGAAACGAATAGGGAGCAAGAACCATTTTGGAAGACGGTAACGGATTTGACCTTATTGACATTTACGTAAACGTTTGATATCTTAATCTTACATCTAGTATGCCTATGTTGTAT
>JAVERJ010000094.1:0-7740 GCA_034007185.1 Candidatus Carbonibacillus sp.
GACCCTTTGCCCAACTGTTGGCCGAAGAAGAAGGATTTCCTGCGCACGCCCGTGCGCTTGAACTCGATCGAGCAGAGGAAAAGGCTTGAAGGAACAGTTGATTCGAACGGGTTTTCAGCGCACACGTTGAGGGATGCCATGAGATAGAACTGAGAAGGAGGCGAGGTCATGTCGACCATTCGGGTCTATAGGCATACACGGGAGTCGCATATCGAAGTGGTGATCGATGATGGTCCGATCGACTGGGAGATGAAAGCCCATTTAAAAACACCGCTCCCTTTTTTTAATCATATGCTTGAACATATCGCATGGCGCAGCGGGCTCAACGTGCAAGCGACGGCGCGCTTGGACGGTTTTTTTCTAGCGCATGTGATCACGGAAGATACAGGGACGGCGCTCGGGAAGGCGATCGATACGTATTTAGAAGAAAATATCAATCAGGGCATGGTAGGTTACGGCTTTGCCTATGGGACGATCGATGAATCATTGGCGCGTGTGGTTTTGAGTTTTGAAAAAAGAGCGCTTTTTTCCTTTGATCCCGGCCCAGTTGTGCTACCGGAAGAGACGGAGGGTATCAAAAGCGAAGATTTGATCGCATTTTTTGAGGGTTTTGCCCAGGGTGCTCGGGCCACTGTCCATCTCGATCTGTTAAAAGGTCGTTCTGGACATGGTCATCATATCTGGGAAGCGGCGTTTCGAGCGTTTGGCCAAGCGCTTTCTGACGTGTTAAGACGCGATCCTAGGCGGTCAGGGATGACACCCGGTGTCGCCGGTGCCATCCATTTTTCTGTCGATGTAAAAACAGCTCTTGATGGGAATACTAGACAAACAAACGATAAAGGCGTATGATAAATAGTGAGTGCTAAATCGAATTTTTTCGATGGTGTTCCCATAAGGAGTGATGTGATCATGGCAAATAACGTTTTATATGATGTAGCGATTGTCGGGGCGGGCCCAGCGGGGATGACGGCAGCCGTTTATACGTCACGGGCAAATATGAAGACATTATTAATTGAACGCGGCATTCCGGGTGGGCAGATGGCCAATACAGAAGACGTGGAAAATTATCCGGGGTATGATCATATTTTGGGACCGGATCTTTCCAATAAAATGTTTGAACATGCCCAAAAATTTGGTGCAGAATATGTATATGGCGATGTGACTGCGGTCGAAGATCACGGTCATTTTAAGCGGATTCAGACGCTTGACGGTCATTACGATGCGCGTGCGCTGATCATCGCTTCAGGTGCGGAAGCGCGTAAACTGGGTGTGCCAGGGGAAGATCGTTTGAGCGGGCGCGGTGTTTCTTGGTGTGCCATCTGTGACGGCGCTTTTTTCAAAGATCGTGACCTTGTTGTCGTCGGTGGTGGCGATTCGGCGGTCGAAGAAGCGGTCTATCTGACCCGTTTTGCTAAAAAGGTTACGGTTGTGCATCGGCGCGATGCTTTTCGTGCGCAAAAAATATTGCAGGAACGTCTATTTGCCAACGAAAAAATAGATGTGATATGGAATCATGTCGTCGATGAGATCGTCGGTGAAAAGCGGGTCGAAGGTGTTGTGGTGCGCGATGTGCAAAGCGGTGAAAAAAAGACGTTGTCCGTCCAAGGCGTCTTTATCTATGTTGGTATGGATCCGCTCAGCAAGCCATTTTTGGATTTGGGTATTACCAATGACGCTGGTTATATTGTCACGGATGAGCTGATGCGCACACGGATTCCGGGGATTTTTGCGGCTGGTGACGTACGAGAAAAGACGCTGCGTCAGATCGTTACGGCAACCGGTGATGGGGCGATTGCTGCCAACAGCGCGCAACAATACGTTGAGACATTAGATGACCAAAAACGTGCCGAAACCACGATGTCTGCGGTCAATGTTAACAAATCTTAATATGCTTGTAATCTATTTGCAACAATAAGCGGGTATAATGAAAGATGTAATGACCCCCTTAATCATATAGATACTTGGACGCAGCAGACGCTGCGTCTTTTTTTGGTGTGTGATGGTTATGGGATGTGTCCGTGTATTGTCGAGTGTTGGTGTTCATGGTATGCTTGTGAGGTGAGGTGAAGATCATGCGACGGGTGGTTAATGGTCTGATTATTGATCGTAAGCGGAAGGAAGTGCTGCTGCTTCAAAAACCGCGTCGTCAATTTTGGTATGCACCGGGCGGGAAAGCTGATCCACAAGAATCACTCGGTGAGGCCATTGCCCGTGAAATATATGAAGAAACAGGTTTAACCATCGTTCAACCTCGATTGGGTGCGGCGATGACGATGATTCATGAAAAAACGAGTGCAAATGAGGCGATGGGATTTACGGAACCAGAATCACCCGATGCGCTAAAAAAAGGGCAACAGGCAAGCGTCGATGCCGCGCACGCTTTGGAGATGGGCAGCTTTGATAGCTGGATGCTTTATACGTTTGTGATCGATCAGTATGATGGCCAAGCATGGGAGACGTGTGAAGAAGGGTTGTTATCTTGGCATCCCATCGCACACTTGAAACATTTACCGATGCCCGCTGGTGATCGCCTTGTCTTGATGTATCTCGCACAAGCTGATGATGTTGTGCATACATTAACAGGTAAATTCCGTTACACTGAAGAAGGCGAGCTTCTCTCCTATCACCTGGATGATGCCGGATACTTCAAGGAAAAGCGACGGATCGAAGGCGAATCCAGTTTGTAAGAACCGAACCCTGTCGGTAAAGGACGTGATCTCCATGCTAAGTGACTTTGAACTCCTCATGATCACCGGACTTTCAGGTGCGGGGAAAACGGTCTTTATCAAACGGTTAGAGGAATTGGGGTATTTTTGTGTCGATAATCTTCCGCCAGCGCTGATTGGTAAATTTGCTGAACTGCTTGATCGTTCACAAGGGGATGTTAAACGTGCAGCGCTGGTCGTTGATTTGCGCGGACGCGCTTTTTTTGATGCCCTGCATGATGCGCTTTCTGAATTAGAGGCGATGGGCCTTCCATACACCATCATTTTTCTAGACGCCCGCGATGATGTGCTCATACGCCGTTATAAAGAGTCGCGCAAAGCACACCCACTTGCGGATGACGGCTCGATTGTCGCAGGCATTCAAAAAGAACGCAGAGCGCTGGAGGCGCTTCGGAAACGCGCCGATCAAGTGATCGATACGAGCGATTTGAAACCTCAAGATTTGCGTGAGCTGGTGACGCGGCGTTTTGCCCCGCCGGATCAAACCGGACAGATGCGCATTCATTTGATGTCTTTTGGTTTTAAGCATGGTATCCCCCCCGATGCGGATCTCATATGGGATGTGCGCTTTTTGCCCAATCCGCATTATATCCCGGACCTCCAACCTCTGACGGGGCAAGATCTACCGGTTTACGAATATGTGTTGTCGCGCCCTGAAACGGAACCGTTTATGAAACGGTTACTCGATCTTTTGCAGTATACCTTGCCGCTTTATAAGCGAGAAGGGAAAGCCGAACTGGTGATTGCGTTAGGTTGCACCGGCGGTCAGCATCGCTCCGTGGCGTTGGTCGAATACTTGCGTCGTATCTTGGAAAAAGAGGAGTCGGTCACAGTATCGCATCGGGATCTCTACAAAACATAAGAGCGGTCAGCATGTGAGCGTATTGGGAAAAGACCGTATGTGAAGAAAAGGGGAACGATCATGAAGACAAAAAAAACCATCCGCCTCGTTGCGATCGGTGGCGGAAGCGGTCTTTCACATATTTTACGCGGGTTAAAGTACGGTCCTTACATCATTACGGCCATCGTAACGGTGGCGGACGACGGTGGAAGCACGGGAAGACTGCGGCAGGAGATGAACATCCCTGCACCGGGTGATGTGCGCAATGTTTTGACAGCGTTATCCAAAGAAGAATCGCTCTTAAATGAATTGATGCGTTATCGTTTTAAGACTAACGGCGCGTTATCTGGGCACGCTCTAGGCAATCTTTTGCTGGCGGCGATGACGGAGATTACGGGTGATTTCGGACAGGCGGTCAAAGCGTTGAGCCGCGTGTTGGCGGTTCAAGGGGAAGTATTGCCTGCAGCCAACATACCGGTCAATTTGCGGGCGACGTTGGTGGACGGAAGGGAGATTCTTGGCGAGTCTAACATACCGAGTGGCGGCGCGCGCATTAGCCGTATTTGGCTCGATCCCCCGCACGTCACGCCACTTCCGGCAGCACTTTCGGCGATCGAAAAAGCAGATGTCATCATACTTGGACCGGGATCGCTTTATACCAGTCTGATCCCCAACCTTCTTGTTCCGGGAATCGTTTCGGCGATTGCTCAAAGCCCCGCGCAAAAAATTTATATTGCAAATTTGATGACGCAACCTGGTGAGACGGACGGTTATGATGTCTCCGATCATATCGCAGCCATCGAAGCACATAGCCGTCCCCACCTTTTTAAGACAGTCATTGTCAACAGTGCACCACTTCCAGAAGACGTTCTTATGATGTATGCGCAAGGTGGGCAAGCGCCTGTAACGGCAGATGTCGAGGCGCTTAAACGCGCTGGGTATCATGTTGTGAGTGCTCCGCTTTTCGCACTACACGATGGGATCGTCAGGCATGATCATGCCGTTTTAAATGCACTGATGCAAAAAATCATCAAACCAATACAAGACGAACAGCATTTGTAAAACGTCATGCCTTTGTTCAGGCGCTATGGAAGGGGGCATACTGGCTATGTCCTTTGCTAGAGAAGTGAAAGAAGAGCTCAGCCGCCTACCCTTAACAGAGACATGTTTGGCGGCTGAACTTTCCGCCATCGCTCGCCTTTCGGCACAGATCGAAACGATCGATGACGTTGAGAGTGTTATTTTTTATTCAGAAAACGCGGCGATCGCCCGTCGAATGTATGTATTGGTGAAAGAACTGTTTGGTCCGGTAGGCGAGGTCAGTGTCCGCAAAAATATGCGTCTTAAGAAAAATAATACGTATGGCATTCGACTGCATGTTGCGCCAGCAGCCGTCGCTCACATCTTAGGGTTAAGGTATGAGAAAGGGACGCGAACATTGACGGGGCCATTGGATGATGCGCTCACCACCAGTGAAAGTTGCGCGCGCGCTTATCTTCGTGGGGCCTTTCTCTCGCGCGGATCGGTCAACGCCCCTTCTTCACCTTCATATCATCTGGAGCTTATGGCTAAAGATGAAGCGCATGCTTTGGAAATTCAAAAGCATCTGGCCCGTTTTGACCTCGAAGGGAAGATCCTTCAGCGCAAACGGGGATGGATCGTTTATTATAAAGAAGGCGAAAAGATTACAGCATTTTTAAGCTTGATCGGTGCGCACCGCGCTCTTTTTCGTTTTGAAGATGCGAGAATTGTTAAAGACATGCGGAATACGGTCAATCGTCTTGTGAACTGTGAGACGGCGAATTTAAACAAAACCGTGCAAGCAGCTTTAGAACAAGTGCGCGATATTGAACTCATCGAAGCGCGCCTAGGGTTGACCGAACTGTCACCGAAACTTAGGGAGGTCGCGGAAGCGCGTCTGAAATATCCAGAGGCAACATTAAACGAACTGGGAGCGCTCATCAAGCCCCATCCGCTCAGCAAATCAACAGTCAATCATCGCCTGCGAAAAATACGGGAACTGGCGGAACGTCTGAGACAATCATGAGATGATAAGGACATTCAAAATTGGTATAATGTAAAATAAGTCTAGCACGTGAGGAGGGAGGGTTTGGGATGGTTGAACAATCGACCAAAGTACGTCTAAAAACGGGCTTACAAGCGCGCCCGGCGGCACAATTTGTACAAATCGCCAATCGTTTTCAAGCCGAGATTACGCTGGTGCGTGGTGATAAAAAAGTGAATGCTAAAAGCATCATGGGTGTCATGAGTCTAGCAGTCGCGCCCGGCAGTGATGTCACGATTCGTGCAGATGGATATGATGAAAGGGAAGCCGTCGAAGCACTGATTACCTTTGTGAGTCAAGAACAATATGCTTAAGTGGCACCTTTCTTTCTTTCTGCGCATATGACTATGGGCGAGAGAGGAAGAAAGGTGCGGAGACAATGGAAATCATTGAAGTCCAAAAGGGCGATACTTTGGACATATTGAGTGGACAGTATGATCTTTCCCCAGAGACGATACGAACCGTCAATGGTATCCGCGGCAATTGTCTGGCCCCAGGTGAAGCGTTGCTCCTGCCGAAGGCTGCGGTGCACATCGTTCATCATGGAGAAACACTTCGATCGATCGCCCATACGTACGGCATACCGATCCCCCTCTGGATTAAGGAAAACGCTCTTTCGCATGCGGAACGCCTACATGTAGGTGATCGTCTGACCATTCCCGAACGTCCTAAATTTCGGGCAGACATCAACGCTTATGTCGAGCCCACTTTTATTGAACGCAATGCGCTTCTTCTTCAAGAGACGCGTCCAGTTTTAAGTATGTTAAGCCTTTTGGGCGGTCGTCTTGAACCAGAGACAGGCATCGTTTTGCCGGATGATGTGATGGCCCGATCGTATGCGCGAACACAGGGCATTTTACCTATGTTGGTGATTCATAATGATGATCAAGGTCGTTTTTCACAATCGATGGCACATGCCTTTTTGCATGATCGTGCCTGGCAAATGCGCCTATTGGATACGCTCGTGCGCGCTCAAGAGGAAAGAGGGTATGGGGCTGTACAGTTTGATTTGGAACATGTTCACCCCGATGATCGTGATGCATACTCAGAATTTTTAAAGTTTGCTGTCCCGCGCCTAAATCGCGCAGGACTGCTCGTATCCACCGCACTGCCTCCCCGAACTGAGGGGTCACTTGAACGTGATGGTTATGATTATGCAGTTCATGGTGCGCTAGCAAACTTTGTCGTCTTGATGACGTACGAATGGGGGTGGGCCGGCGGTCCGCCGCTTCCAATTGCCCCGTTGCCAGAAGTAAAAAAAGTTTTAGCGTATGCGCTCACGGTGATTCCTCGTCATAAAATCATGTTGGGGGCGCCGCTTTATGGATATGATTGGACGCTTCCGTATCAAAAAGGTGTGCCTCCCGCGCGTGTGTTAGGTGTACGCGAGGCCGTAGATGTTGCGTGTCGGAGTGGTGCAACCATCCAGTTTGACGATGAAGCCAAAGCACCCTTTTTTCGTTATGTCGATCGACGCGGTCTTGGACATATGGTATGGTTTGAAGACGTTCGTTCCTTGTGGGCCAAGATTCGTTTGGTTGAACAATTTCGTTTGCGGGGTCTTAGCCTATGGCAGCTTGCGCGTTCTTATCCAGCGGCTTGGACGTTGATGCGGTGGCGCTTGGCATAAAAAAAACCGGCTCTGTATGCCGGTTGTATTCTTGTGCTCATGAGGACATATCTTCGTTACGGGTGATCACATGATCGACGATGCCATATGCTTTTGCTTCTTCAGCGCTCATAAAGTGATCTCGATCCGTATCGCGTTCAATCCGTTCCAGTGGCTGGCCCGTTCGCTCGGCCAGGATACGGTTGAGTTTATCGCGCATGCGCAAGATGCGTTTGGCACCGATCGCAATATCTGTGGCTTGGCCTTCGACGCCCCCTAAGGGTTGGTGAATCATAACTTCACTGTTCGGCAGGGCGTAGCGTTTGCCGGGCGTACCAGCCGCAAGTAAAAATGCCCCCATAGAAGCAGCCAGACCGACGACAATGGTGCTGACATCCGGTTCGATAAATTGGATGGTATCGTAGATGGCCATCCCGGCCGTAATCGATCCGCCTGGGCTGTTGATATACAAGGCAATATCTTTTTTGGGATCTTCGGC
>JAVERJ010000095.1:0-7731 GCA_034007185.1 Candidatus Carbonibacillus sp.
GGACTGAAACTGGCTCAAGTCTCTCTTTATTTCGGCGTGGACGATCTGGACGGAACCGTGATGGAAGAACAGATCGTACACGTCGCCGGTTCCCAGGCGCCGCAGATGACGCCCAAAGAATCGTTTATTCATATGATTCGTGAAGCAGGTCGCATCCCGGCCGAACGCGATACGCTTTATCGAATCTTAAGAACCTATGAATGACCGTCGACGTGCCCTTATATGGCTATGTTGTCCAACTGTTCTTGATTTCAAACCATGATTAAAGGAGGTGAAGACTGGGTGAGCCATCGTTTGTGTGACTCGCTCAGTTTCCAATGACCATTCAGCTCGCACCACAAGATACATCGCTTGATCCGATTATCGATAAAGTGATGAACGGTGAACGTCTAAACCTAGAAGACGGCTTGACCTTGTATGCTTCTGAAGATCTCCTGACCATCGGACAGCTCGCCGATTATGTCAATAAGCAAAAAAACGGCAACAAAGTCTACTTTATTGAAAATATGTATATTAATCCGACCAACATTTGCGAAGCAAACTGCGCTTTTTGTGGCTTTAAACGTAAACCGGGTCAAGACGGCGCTTATACCATGTACCCCGAAGATGTTCTAGCCTATGTCAAAGAACGCATGACGCCCGGTATTCGTGAGTTCCACATCGTTGGCGGGCACAACCATCTCGAACCCTTTGATTATTACGTCGAGACCGTGCGCATCCTGAAGCAACATTACCCGCACATTACGATTAAAGCGTACACCGGTGCAGAAATTGTCTTCTTCAGCAAAATCTCGGGCAAATCGATTCGAGAAGTGCTCGAAATACTGATCGACGCTGGTCTCGCTACGCTCCCCGGGGGTGGGGCAGAGATTCTTTCGGAACGGTATCGCCTGAAGATGAGTCCGGATAAAGCGAGTACCGAGGAATGGTTAGAAGTGCATCGCACGGCTCATCAGCTCGGTTTAAAAACGCACGCCACCATGCTCTATGGTTCAATCGAAACGTATACCGAAAGACTTGAGCATATGCTGCATATTCGCAACTTACAAGATGAAACGGGTGGTTTTCTCGTCTTCATACCGCTTGCAATGCAGCCGCGCTCGGTGACAGCCAGCATTAAAAAACGGACATCGGCCTATGACGATTTGCGGACGATTGCCATCTCGCGCCTCATGATCGATAATGTTCCGCATATCAAATCGTACTGGATTAATATTGGAACGCAACTGACCCAACTTTCCTTGACGTTCGGAGCTTCGGACGTTCACGGAACGTTGGTCGAGGAAAGAATCTCTCACGCCGTCGGGGCTTTGACCCAATCTGCACTGACGCGCGATGAACTCATTTGGCTCATTCAAGGCGCCGGTAAAATCCCTGTCGAACGCGATACATTTTATCATGAGATCCGCGTATACGAAAACGTTTGACAGGCAACGGCGCTCACCAAACTTAAAAAACCCCGTCAGCGCGCAAAGGACGGGGTTTTATATATCTTCATCTAATATTTCCACAATGCGCGTATAAAGCGATTCATCATCGTCTGCTTCCACATATGTCCCATTCACGAGCGCAAATGGATGCAAAAAGCATTCATGGCAATGCGCCAAACAACCATATTCAATGACATCGATATCTGGTCTTTGTAACAAACGGTCGTACGTTTTTTGACTTAACGAAGCAATGTTGCTGACACAAAATTCAACGATGCCATACACGATACCACCTTCTCTAACCTCTCTTTGTCCACGCCTACAGACACCGATCGAAGACATGCGACAAAGATAGCATACCACAAGATGAAAGTGGTAGCGAATCCAAAAGATGACATGGAACAGTTTTTATATTATAATAAGATTGATTCTCAATCAAACGATATCTTCTTGTCTCCGTCATATGTCATATACAAAGTAATCCAATCGTTCAGCGCATCGCCTGTACTTTTCCACTGAAGGCACATCACCCAGGAAGCAGCGCTGGTGCGTCTTCCCTGAGAACAAAACGTAAGGAGTGACACCTATGTACCTCGAACGCCGTGTCAGACGCGTCATTGAACAGATGAGACCCACCATTCAACGTGATGGTGGCGATATCGAACTGGTTGATATTACCGGTCAGACGGTGCGTATTCGTTTCCACGGAACATGCATGATTTGCCCGAGTTCGGAAGTCACCTTAAAAGCTGGTATCGAACAGGCGATCGTCTCCATGGTCCCGGAAATTAAAGAAGTCATCCGCGTCCCATGAATCTTCCACAACGATCACCCGCTAGCTCGATTCAAACCACGTAATAGGTTCGATATCATGATGATACAACGCTTCTACCAACCGGCGCAGGCGACCGATGATCCGACCGCGCCGTTTTTCTTGTTCCAACAGTCGTGGAAGCACCGACGGATCTTCAGCCAACGTGTGCGAAAGGTCACCGACACGTTCTATGTAAGCTTCCGGAAATACAAGCAAGGCATAAAAATAAGGACCTTCTTTTGGCGTCAGCGGACGAAGCGCATGGTAGGAACGGATGGCTTCAAATAGCCTATCCGCTTCTAGCTCATCTGACCCCTGCGGACTCCATTCTGAAACACCATACCCTCTGTCTTCGAGCCGATGCTTCACCCAACCTGCCAGATCCCGTACCGGAAGATCGATGGTCCATTGTTCCGGATGGTTGAGGGGGATGTGACCGTTCGGAAGGGCCTCGACATTGAACCAATCTTTTGGCATGCGATCATAGACAACGGTTGTGAAAGGGCGCATATCTCGATACGATGTTTGATCATAATGATCTTGCAAATAATACAGAACCGTTTGACCAAGATGCTGAAAGTACGTATGATAATGAAGGATGACTTGAACTTCACTTGGATAGACACTTGGCTTTTCCAACACGTTTCGATACGAGCGGTGTGCCTGCTTTAACGATTGGTACCAGCGCTCAACCATCTGTGTCAATAAGATGCGTCGAGATGTCCAAAGGCTTCCTGCCCCTTGTGTAAGCCGGTGCATGTGTGCAAGAACCGCCAGTTCTAAATGATCCTCTGCTTTTAAATCGTTCGATCCCATTTGATGTCGAGTCTCATTCGACAGATCGAACGGCACCCATTGCGTACGAACCCATGTGATCAATGGATTCACCGTCTTCCCCCCTACCGAACATGCTCCATATATAGAGACGCGCGCGCAATCGTCTGATCGGCATGATGATCCTATACCCATCTTATGAAGCATAAAGGTTCGTTATGCTGGGATTGCAAGTAAAGGCGCTCGGGATAGCCACTGAAGGGAAGGTGAGCGACGTGTCGTACAAATTTTATTCTGATCATGATGAAGTTCTCAAAACAAAAGCGCTCGGTTTGTTATCCGAGCGCGGTGTCCATGTTGAAGATATTGCTGAGCTCGTTCTTTTTTTACAAAAGCCATACCACCCAGATTTGACACTTGAAGAATGCATTTATAATGTAAACCGCGTGCTCGACAAACGCGAAATACAAAATGCTATTCTAACTGGTATTCAACTGGATTTACTAGCTGAGCAAGGAAAACTTTTGTCGCCCTTGCAAGAAATGATCGCGCGAGATGAAGGCCTCTATGGCATCGATGAAGTGTTAGCCTTGGCCATCGTCAATGTTTATGGCAGTATCGGTTTTACCAATTATGGCTATGTTGATAAAATGAAACCGGGGATCTTAGAAATATTAAACGATCACAAAAACGGGCATGTCCACACATTTTTAGATGATATTGTCGGGGCAATTGCTGCTGCCGCCGCCAGTCGGCTGGCCCACACCCGTGCGCATCGTGCTGAAGAACACGTTGAACACCATGGACACGATGGCTAAACGCCATGGCATGGGCCGAGACTTACCAGAAGTAATAAACATGCGTTCATTCGAGAAAGGTGAGAAGGGATGGTATATCATCGAAGATGAGCGGCCGCTCCCCTGTCAGCGCTTCTTCTTTAACGTGATGACTGACGCCGGTACGGACGAGTATCCCCAACATCCCGAGCGCTGCTGCCGCAGGCATATCGGTCTCCAGCGAATCACCGAGCATGAGTGCGTCATTCGCCGTGTGTCCAAAACGCATCAAGGCCGCTTGCAGCATGGCGGGTTGAGGTTTTCCGATGACCTCAGCTTTTTGTCCACTGACCGCTTCTAATAAACGCACGATGCTGCCATTGCCGGGATGAAATCCGTCCTCAACCGGAAGGCGCACATCGGCGTTCGTTGCAAAAAATTGCGCCCCATGCTGCAAGGCAAGAGCTGCTTGAGCCAGCTTATCATAGCATAAATTACGGTCCAATCCGACGCAGACGGTGTCGGCTTCTTGCCAATGTTGGACGAGGTGAACATTGTTTCTCCGGAGCGGCTCCAAAAGACCCTCTTCACCGATGGCCAGTACTTTAGCCGAAGGCCGCTTTCGAAGCAGGAGATCGACCAAAGCTTGGGGCGAAGTATACACCTCATCTTCTTCGATGAAAAGACCGACTTCTCTGAGATCCCTGGCGATCGTTTCGGGTGTGCGGGTCGCATTGTTGGTCAGAATTAAAAAGTTACGCCCCATCTTCCGTAGGGTCTGAATGAGCGTATCAGCTCCAGGCAAAGCGCGCCCCCCACGAATGATGGTGCCATCTAAGTCAATAAGCCACAAACGAGCCGCGCGCAAGCGCTCGAGTTGTTCGGTTTTTTTAACCATCGAGGGGCACACCTTCTTTCAACCAAAATGTTCGGAGTAAAGCGGATAAGCGAGCCAAACTTGGTAAGGAAAGATTTTCGAACGTGTTGTGCACAGGGGGATCAGATGCATATGTTTGAAGATAGTCGCGTGTTAAGGCGCGATAGTGTTGCACCAGAAGACGCATCGCGCGTCCTTCTTCTGTATGGATTGCCTCTTCTAACTCTAAAATATCGACCATCTCTTCATAACTCCCGACATCGCGGTGAATGAGCCATTCGATGGTCAAAATCGCAGCATCCGAAAGCGCTAAAAACGCACGCTCCAGCAGTCGTTCTTCGGCAAGCTGACGGATCAGTGCAGCTGTAGGATGCGGTTGGATCGCCGCTCGACCTTCATGCAAAAACCCTTCTCGCAGCGCTTCCCAAGTTGCAATCGTTTCATCGTAAACGCGAAGGGCACGCGTCATCTGTTCAATTTTACGCCTGTCCATCGCCATCCCTCACATCGTTATTTTTTCCGGGCAAACTTAAAAACAAGACCAATGGATACCAAGATAAAGAGTAAAATCACAACGCCTTCCATTAATTCTCTCATCCATACACCTCTTATCCTCTGCCACCGCTCTGGTGGCACATTGCGCTCAAATGTACATTTTCAACGCTTTATTTGAATTGATCATCGACATAGCCAAGCAAGGAGGAACATCCATGGAACGGGACTATTTGTATGATACGGAAGAATTAAGTAAAGTCCGCTATGTGAGCTTTTTTACAGAACACGGTCGTTTTGATCTGGCGCTGATCCGTACCGATCGATTTTTCGGGAAAACACTCGTCCTCGACATGCAAAAAAATATTTTTGCCATCATCGGTGATGATGATCTAGAAGATGAACATTACTTGGGAGAAGCGTTTCAACTTTCTCCGCAAGAGGCTTCTTCACTCCACAGTTTTTTACAAGAAGTGATCGGCTAACGCGCGTCTATGTTTAACGCTCGTTTTGCTCGTTTACTGGTTCAGAGACCGTATCCAGCTGCAAGCCCGCAGTCGACGCTATGTGATCCGCGATACGGCGCACGACGAAATACTTGCATCCAAAATGACAATATTCTTGTATATATTGATCCAACGCGTCAATGCGCTGCTCAGGCGGCGTGTTTTTTTTGTGTTCGGCATAAAAACCTTTGAGTCTGAGTTGGCCGTAAGCCCAGTCCCCGACGATATAATCGTATTTATCAAGATAATCGAGATAACGGGCGCGAAACGCCTCTAAGGCAAATGCACCCCGGACGTCGCGAATCAATTCAAAAACGCTGCTTCCGATTCGAAACGATTCCATCCAATCCCCCTTTTTCAACGCTATAAACGTTGGGATGGTGATACGCGTGTCATTCCCGGCGACCGTGTCAAAAACTTTTTATGAAAGTGCACGAAGTGATGCGCTTTGTTCATGAGCATGGTAAGAGCTCCGCACCAAAGGACCGGATTCGACATGTTTAAAACCGAAAGACAGTGCCTTCTCTTTAAGGGCGTTAAATTCATCTGGATGGTAATATTTAAGAACTGGTAAATGTTTACGTGTCGGCTGTAAATACTGCCCAATGGTCACAATGTCGACCGCATGTTCGCGCAAATCGCTAAACGTCTGAAGAAGCTCCGCTTCCGTCTCTCCAAGACCAACCATAATCGACGATTTGGTCGGTATATGCGGAGAAAGTGTTTTAGACCGTTTTAAAAGTTCCAAACTGCGGCGATACGTCGCTTTGGCGCGCACTTTGGGTGTCAGACGTTCGACCGTCTCGACGTTATGGTTTAATACATCGGGTCTGGCTTCTAAAACCGTTCGAAGCGCTGCTTCATTTCCCATGAAGTCAGGGATGAGCACTTCAACAGCAATGCCTTTGATGCGCTGACGAAGCGCACGAATCGTCGCCGCAAACATACTCGCACCGCCGTCTTCCAGGTCATCGCGGGTGACAGAGGTGACCACGACATACTGAAGCTGCATCTGTTCAGCAGCTTGTGCCACGCGCGCCGGTTCTAAAACATCAATGTCACCACCACGGGCACCTGTTTTGACCGCACAAAAGCGGCAGGCACGGGTACACGTATCACCGAGTATCATAAACGTGGCTGTACGATGATTCCAACATTCGAAGATATTGGGGCAGCGTGCTTCTTCGCACACCGTATGAAGGACCGCACCACGCATCAGCTTTTTAAGCTCAGCATACTGCGGGTCTGTCCGTAAGTCGATCTTGAGCCATTCAGGCTTGGCTAACCGATCATGCATCGGATCCGTCCTTTCGTTTGCGACAGCAAAATCCTGTGGCATTTCTTACATCATGATTTCTCTTTCTTTACCCATCATTATAACGCAAGCAAACGGGGAAGACTAGCATCGTCGGAGGTGAGTGACGGTGCTATCAAAACAACTTGGGCATCTTTTACGCCGCGGCAGACGCCTGATCCTCTGCACGCTCTTTGGGGTCATGCTCTTTGCGCTCCCTGGGACAATCGCTCATGTCGAAGGCGCAACGCACGCGAACGATGCTGAGTTGAACGAGCGTTTAGCGCGCTACCAAAGTGTCGCGGGGATTACGGGAACACACTGGAGTTATCTTGCGGCTGTGGATCAGTTTGAGCGATCGTTAAAAGTGAAACATCCCGATCCACCGCATGCAGTCTCTTTTCGTTTCCCGGACGTACTTTGGGGTGGAATAGGAAACCCTCGTCCGTCCGAAGACGATGTCCGTCTTATTCATCTGTTTGGAGGCTTAGGCGTTGATGCCGACGGCGACGGGCGCGCTTCCCAAAAAAGCCCACTCGATGTATTAACAGCCCTTGGGCACTTCCTTCATCGTTTTGGTGATGAACGCGAAGATTTTCAAAAAGCACTGCAATGGCTATATCATGATGAAAAAAAAGTGCAGATCATCCTTGGCTTTGAGCGGCTGATCGCGCATCACGGGCGGCTTGATCTCCATGAAAAACGATTTGTCATCGATCGACGGTATCATTACAGCTACACACATACCTTTGGCGCCGCCCGTGGTTG
>JAVERJ010000096.1:0-7728 GCA_034007185.1 Candidatus Carbonibacillus sp.
GGCACTGCCCCCCCTGATGCTTCAAATCGGTTTTGGCGGTGATCTTTTAAGCCACAAGCGGCGATTTCTCTTCTGGGCCATCGCGGTACCGACCGTTTACTTGTGGATTGCCGATACACTGGCCATCACCTCTGGTACATGGACCATCGATCCAGCGCATTCGTTACAGTTGTATTTACCGGGAGGGCTACCCGTGGAAGAAGCGCTTTTCTTTCTCATGACGACCATACTGATTGCCTTTGGCTTAACGCTTGCTACCATGCCCGCCGCTCAAGAGCGCTTGATGGCGCTTGGCATCCACCGTTTCAAACGATAGCTATCCTAAAACTCCACATGACTACGGTCGATCATCAAAGCACGCAAGCGCGGCGCTTCTGACGCGAACGTCTCATACCTACTCGATGTTTGTAACAGGAGGTTTTACCGACGTTTACAATGATGTTTCTCCATCTCTTTTGGCTATTTACAAGCTTTATGGTCGGTGCGCTACCGTTTGCGGCCTGGTTTTCCAAATGGCGCGGTGTGGATATCTCAACCATCGGCGACGGCAATCCGGGTGTTTTTAATGCTTGGCGCGCTGCCGGAAGAGGGGTCGGCCTGCTGACACTCACATTCGATTTTTTAAAGGGGTGTCTCCCCGCTTTTTGGGCTTCCCACAACGACCTCGTTCAAGGCATATGGCTCGTGCTTATCAGCATCGCACCCGTCTATGGACACGCCTTTTCACCTTTTTTAAAAGGGCACGGTGGAAAAGGGCTCACGGCTGCCTTTGGTGTCTTAACAGCACTGACAGTTTGGACTGCACCGCTTTGGCTCGGTCTGACGTTAACCATCACCAAACTCTACCTTCGATTTTCAGATCGCGCCGCTGTCATCACTGGCTTTTTGACGCTCAGCATTTTAGGTATGTACACCCAATGGTCCAAAGAACTTTGGATGATCTGGCTTATGTTATTCCTTCATTTGAGCAGTGCCTACCGTAAAAAGACAAAGACGTCTGAGAATCAGCCGATCCGCGACGCTAGGGAACGTCTTTTAATGATAGGGATGGTGATGCTTTTCTATGGTATCATCTCAGATCCTCTATCGATCGAAAAAAAACTATCTTGGCTGCATGTGGATCAGGCTATGACCCCATATCTCTTAGCCTTCTCACGCGGGATCTTTATATATTTGTTGCTTATTTTTTCACTCACCCTCCTCAACACCCTGTTCTGGCCAAAACGACCGTCCCGCCATGCAAAACCAACATCTTTACATGTTGCTGTCTTTATTCCGGCGCGCAATGAAGAAAAAACCATCGAAGCCTTACTCCGTTCCTTACAAAATCAAACGTATCCTCATTTTACTGTATGGGTGCTCGATGACCGGTCGACCGATAAGACTTCTGCCATCGTCGAGCGGTTTACTGCAGCCGATTCACGCTTTCATCTTGTGGCAGGTCAACCCCTTCCTTCCGGCTGGCTTGGCAAACCGTGGGCCCTTTATCAGTTAGAGGCAACTTGTCGTAAACTGTGCTCAAAAGCTTTACCCGATATTTATTTATTTGTAGATGCCGATACGTGGCATGAACGTGAGATGATTGAAACCGTCGTACAGCTCTTGGTTGAGACCAAAGCCGATCTCCTATCTTTTCTTCCGCACCAAGAGATGAAAACATTCGCCGAAAAACTGATCGTCCCGATCATTCCTTGGAGTCTTTTTACGCATTTTCCACGGCTACCGATTCCGTTTTTGGAGCGTCTTTTTCCTGTCGCCATCGGTCAAGTGATCGCCATGCCGCGCCGCGTATATGAGAAGATCGATGGACATTATGCTGTGCGTCATCAAGTCGCGGAAGATATCGCCTTGGCACGCCTCGTCGCCCAACACCACGGTCGTGTTCGCCTTTTCGATGGAACACACATGACGCATTGTCGTATGTACACACGTTATGATGAAGCGCGTGCAGGACTGGGCAAAAACCTGTATGCCTTTTTTCAACCCAAACGTTTCCTATATGCCTGGGTCTGGTTGTGGCAAGCTATCGTTTTTAACGCGCCGCTTTTGATGATTGTTGTTTGGGCAACTGCCCATGCCTTGTGTCCGACATGTTCAAGCGGCATCCTGATCATCAATACGTTATCGGTGCTCCTTGCCGTGATGATCTGGCTTATGACCATCTTCCGTCTTAGACTACCGCTTATCTTACTTTTGTATTATCCGTTCATCCATTTGCACGCACTGTATCTCGCTTGGTACAGCTATAACATAACCCAAAAGAAAATGTCGGTGTGGAAAGGACGAAACATTTCCGCTTAAGTGCAGAATATCGCGTCCCATCGTCCCACCAAACGTATACCCGCCCGTGATCTACCAAGCTTACGGCTTAATCGAGTTCGACTTTAACACGAACCTTCGGGAAGTTTATTTCCCGACTCACCTGTTAAAAGATCACCGCCGGTCGCCCGCACGATATGATCGGTCACTTCATTGGCGATGGTCGTCGTCACCAATTGTAATAGATCGTTGACATCTTGTTGGCTTTGTTGAAATTCCTTGACAAGCGGGATCGATTCAAGCTCTTCTTGCAGCGCTTGTATGCGCGCTTCAACTTCTTGTAAATACGCGGTCTTTCCCAAATGTTCTGCATTGACTGCTTCCTTTTGCTGCCGTTTAATCGCCGCGATGAGAGCGGCGATATGTTTGTTGGATTTCATCTTTTGCTCAGCGTTTTGATAAAAGCGAACTTCTTCTGACTCAGCAATAAATCGCGCGAGTTCTCGCGCTTTTACCAAAATATCTGCACGTGTTGTTTGAGCCATCGAGTCAGTACCCCCTTTAATACGGAATGACAAAACATGTAAAGCGGAGGCACTTTACCAGCACAGCCAATGCATACGTGCGCGTGGTAAAGCACCTCACGTCGATCCTTTTTGTTTGCATGGTGCGCGCGCGTCTATTCTACGAGGCAAACCTGAATCCATGCCTCGCGCATGATCCTCTTAACTTCCGACAGATGCGAAATCTTTAGCTTGAATCAGTTTACCATAGAGCGTCCATGTTTTGGCCTCTTCAATGCGAACCTCAGCAAACTGACCGATGTGCGTCCGAGGTCCATAAAAATGAACGATTTTGTTGGAACGCGTCCTTCCCGTGAGCACCGTCTCGTCTTTTTTGCTCACACCTTCTACGAGCACCTCGACCGTCCGTCCGACAAGCAGTTGCTGACGTTCAAAAGTAATGCGCGATAGAAGATCATTCAGTTTGGAAAGCCGTGCTTTTTTGACTGAAAGCGGCGTTGGATCGTCCATCTTCGCTGCCGGTGTCCCTTCACGTGGAGAATAGATGAACGTAAACGCCCCATCATAACGCACCGTCTCCACCAGAGAGAGTGTCTGTTCAAAATCTTCCTCTGTCTCCCCGGGGAAACCAACGATAATATCGGTCGTAAACGAGACATCTTTAATCTTCGAACGCATCTCAGCCACGAGATCGAGATAACGTTCACGCGTGTATTTACGGTTCATCGCTTTTAAGATGCGATCGCTCCCAGATTGCACAGGCAAATGAATGTGTTCGAGAAGATTGCCCCCGAGGGCTAGCGCATCAACGGCTCGACTGTCAAAATCTCGCGGATGGCTCGTTGTAAAGCGGACCCAAGGAATCGGTATCGAATGAACATCTTTTAAAAGATCGGCAAACGTGTAGGAACGCGTTTTAAAATCTTTTCCATATGCATTGACATTTTGCCCCAGCAACGTTACTTCTTTGTAACCTTGACGGGCCAGTGTTTTCAACTCATCTAAGATTTCTTCCGGCAAGCGACTGCGCTCACCGCCACGGGTGTACGGTACGATGCAATAGGTGCAAAATTCATCGCATCCGTATGCAATGTTCACCCATGCCTTGATGCCACCTTGCCTTGCTTTCGGCAGATGTTCGACGATCTCTCCTTCCGTGTTCCACACTTCGACGACCATTTCTTTAGACATGATCGCTTCGTGAATGAGAATGGGGAGACGATGAATATTGTGTGTGCCGAAAACGAGATCAACATGAGGGTACGATTGTAAAATACGCGCTACGACCCCTTCTTCTTGGGCCATACATCCAGCCATTCCCAGAAGAAGACCGGGACGCTCTTTTTTTAAGGCTTTAAGTCTACCGAGTTCTCCGTATACTTTATCTTCCGCGTTCTCACGGATGGCGCAAGTGTTAAACAAGATGAGATCGGCATCCGTTTCATCATCCGTGGGGGTGTAGCCCATGAGCTCCAATATGCCAGCCATGGTTTCCGTATCATGGACATTCATCTGACAGCCCCACGTATAGATGAGATATTTTTTACCCTTGCCGAGCGAGCGATACGGCTCGCTTAAAGCTGTATCAAAATAGACGACAGGCGCTTCCGTTCGTGACCGTTTACGGCTTAAGGTCACCTGTGGTACGGAACGCACCAGTGCGCCGCGCGAGATACCTTTCACCCGTACAATTGTTTTGCCATCGGCTGAAAGTTTGACATCGAGCGGCATGCTGGCCATCGACGGTGTAACGATAGCCGCATCTTTTGTCACCTGCGCGGATTTTAAGTCCGGTTGGTGCTCCTTGGACATGATCATCCCTCCTTCATGCATCTTGCGTCATTATACCATAGGTCAAGGCGAGAACGAAGAAGGATGTTCCTTCCAAGGGGTCTACCTTCGATAAAAAAAGCGGGGATTTCACCCCGCTCCGAGGCATCATCAGCCACCATAATGAAACCCGGTTTCCTTCAAAGTCATCGCTTCACCTTCGCGGTGCACGCCAGCGCTGATCACTTCACCGATGTAAAGATAGTGATCCCCTCGTTCAACTCGTTCCACAACCTTACATTCAAAGTAGCTTAACGCATCTTTAAAAATAGGTGTCCCTGTCTCGCCGCGGGTAAACGCATAACCACCGAGCGTATCACCTTCAACGGTGACCGGACGGAAAAAGGCCATGACCATCTCCTTGGCCCCACTCGGTAAAATATTGACACTAAAAACACCGCTTTCTGCGATTTGTTGCTGTGAATGTGTACCAGCTTTGGCTGCCAGGGCCACAAGAGGAGGATCAAAGGACGTCTGCGTAAGCCAGTTACCAGCAAACGCATTGACGCCATCGCCTTCTTTATCTTTCGTCCCAATCAAATACAAGCCGTACGTTATACCGCGTAACGCTGTCTTTTTTGCTTGTGGATCCAATGCCATCATCCATACCTCCTCAATACTGTCATATTCTGAGCTAGCCAACAAACCAGCCGCTATCGCGTAGTGTATCAACTTTATTGTACAGTCTTTATGATTCCGTTGCCAGTGCCTTCATGAGCCTTTGACGCAAGGCAACAAATGCATCATTCAAGCGTACGTCTTGGGGGCGTGGTCGTGCCAAAGGGACCAAAAGATCATCTACGATGCGCGCTGGACGTGCTGAAAAAACAATGACCCGATCCGCAAGATAAAGAGCCTCTTCAATATCATGTGTAACCATGACAATGGTTCGTTGTTCTTTTAACCATATGCCCTCTAGCCAAGCTTGAAGTCCTTCACGCGTCAATGCGTCAAGCCGACCGAACGGCTCGTCCAAGAGGAGAAGGGGCGTTCCTTGAATGTAGGCCCGCGCCAGTGCAACCCGCTGCCGCTGACCACCAGAAAGCGTTTGGGGATAACGCCTTGCAAGATGAATGAGGTCAAACGTTTTTAAAATGATCTCCGCGCGCTCTTTGGCAGCCCGCTTGGACACCCCTTGAAGGCGAAGGGGCAAAGCGACATGATCGATAACCGTCTGCCATGGAAAAAGGAGATCATCTTGCATCATATAGGCGACCGCACCCACGTGAATCGTCTTCTTTTCCCCTCGCCCATCGCGTATCCAAACTGCACCATCGTCCGCAGGAAGAAGGCCAGCTAAAATATTCAATAACGTACTTTTCCCCGAACCACTCGGTCCGATGACCGCCACAAAGGCTCCTTGTTCAAGAGAAAAATCAATACCATCAAGCACCGGGTGGTAAACGCCTTGACGCGCATCCCAAAACGATTTTTGAATCGATCGCACTTCTAAAAAAGGTTGTTGCTCGATCGTTCTGATCCCCCTTCCCTGTTCCCCTTGGCCTTTTCGACAGTCCGCAATCCGATGTTGATCACAACCTCAGTTGACGCTATCTTCGGATGCTTCCATCCCAGACTTCTTCTATCCCAGCCCATCAACGACCGTGATCACTTATTTCTGCGGCAAAAAATCGTTCGTAAACGCTTTTTTCACATCGATTGGTGCATCAATCAACCCCACTTCATGCATCCAATTAGAAAAACCAAGCCAAACAGCTTCTTTTTGGTATCCCCAGTATGGTCGCCCTTCCGTACGCGCTTTTCGATCTTCATCGGCTAAATATGCTTGCGAAGCGCTTACAAGCGCGGCGTTCAATTCCGGAGCATACTCAAGCAGAACTTGAACCGAAGCCTCGGGATGGGCATATGCCTCTTCATAGCCTCGCGTGAGGGCACGCAAAAATTTTTTTAAATCGTCTGGTGATGCTTCAACCATCTGTTCATTCGTAATCAGTAGCGGCGTATAATAATCAAATACAGGATTTAAGTCTTTGAGAAAAATCGTGTTGAGCGCTATCCCCCGTCGTTGTGCTTCAATGCCATCCCAGCCGTAGAAAATCCATTCGAAATCAACATCACGACCAATCGTCGCAAAAAAATCAGCTTGCCCCAACGTTACGATTTTGACACTGTCTTCTGGCAATCCATATTGTTTCAGCAGGGCTTTAAGGACTGCTTCCTCGGTGGGCGACCCCCAACCTCCGTAGGTTTTTCCAGCAAAATCTTTAACTGACTTGATACCTGATGAAGCGAGAGCAGCAAAAGCCGATGTGTTATGATAAAGTGGGGCAGCGATCGAAACGACAGGCAGTCCACTTGCTCGTGCATACGTTACTTCTTCCTGATAGCTAAAACCCAGATCGGCTCGTCCAGCGGCTACAGCTTGTGCTACCCCTGTTTCCCCAGGCTGTACAATATCGACGGATAAGCCTTCATCTGTAAAATAACCCCGTTTTAATGCAACATAAAGACCGGTGTGATTCGTATTGGGATACCAATCGAGCATCACGGTAAGCCGTTTGGTCGCTTCCTTAGCAGGCTGCGCCTGACGATCATCTGCAACACCTGTTCGTTCTGATTGGTTTTCGCCACTGCAAGCGCTTAATATCAACACCAAACTGATGACTGCCCATACGATAAAAACTTTAAGATTAATTTTTTTCGACGATTGTCTCATCAAAACCACCTCCATTTTTTCGTGCCTGCGGGCTCGACATGGACTCCATGACTGGTTCAAGACAAGGAGGCCATGCGTGGCTCAAAGCTATGCTAAGCTTTCAGCCAGCGTAGACTGATCCATTGCAGACCTTCGACAATGGCAAATAAAATGAGGCTGAGCAGAACAATAACAGCAATCGCTGCGAACAGCCGGTCGGTCAAAAACGACTTTGCTGTCCGTACCAAATAAATCCCAAGACCGGCACGGGCCCCTAACCACTCTCCGATCACGGCGCCCATCACACTGTAAGTTGCAGCTATTTTTAACCCAGAAAAGAACTGGGGAAGCGCTGATGGCCAGCGCACATAGCGCCATATATGCCACGGGCGCGCTCCCATGGTCTGAAGCAATCGTACTTTTTGTGGATCCACTTGGCCATACCCTTCCACAAGCGAT
>JAVERJ010000097.1:0-7624 GCA_034007185.1 Candidatus Carbonibacillus sp.
CCTGATTCATCGTATGTTGGATAACACAACACTCGCACCGGCTTTAGAGGCAGCGGATGCGATTATTTTGGCGATGCCGGTAGGGGAGATTTTGCGCTTTTTGCCAGAGCTTGCACAAAAAAAGCTCAAACCCGGGGTTATGATTACCGACGTCGGGAGCACGAAAAAAAGCATTGTCGATCTTGCTGAACGTTTATTTGCTAGGGACGATGTTTTGTTTATTGGTGGACACCCAATGGCCGGCTCGCACAAATCGGGACTTGCTGCTGCCCGCGCTGACTTATTTGAAAATGCATACTATGTGCTCGTGCCGACACGGAAGGCCAAAGATCATGAAGTGCTCGAAGAGCTTTTAAGACCGACACGCGCCAAATTTGTGGTGATGGAGGCTGATGTCCACGATCAGGTCGTGGCTGTGGTCAGTCATATGCCCCATCTTTTGGCTGCGCTTATGGTCGATGATTTAAGAGAACGTGCAGCGTATGAACCATGGTTCAAACTTTTAGCTGCTGGTGGCTTTAAAGATATGACGCGCATAGCGGCAGCGAATCCTGTGATGTGGCGAGATATTTTGCTTGATAATCGTGAACGATTGATATCGCTGATTGATGGGTGGCATCGTCAGCTACAAATGTACAAAAAAGCATTATTAGATGATGATGGTGAGACTTTGGCAGACCTTTTTCGTCGAGCTGGGGATTTTCGCCGCCGTCTCCCTGAAAAACGATCGGGTGCTGTGCGTCCTGCGTATGATTTGTACTTAGACATACCGGATCAGCCAGGGATGATCGGACATGTGACAACGCTCTTAGGTGATGCGGGGATCAATCTTGTGAATATCGAAATCATGGAACTTCGAGAAGATATCATGGGTGTCTTACGCCTTGCATTTCGCAGTGACGGTGATTTAAAACGGGCAGCAGTCATGTTACAGGATGCAGGGTTTCGCCTGCATTCGCTTGAGACCCAACACGATCCAGTCCATCCGCTTTCCTAACGCTCGTTTATCATCGATTGAGCCATGTATGCCTGATATACGCGCTCAAAGGCTTCCTCCATACTTACTTACCTTTATTTTTTAGTGACATGGTCGTTAGAAAGCACAAGATAGGCGGTGAAATGATTGTCTTTTGAGCAAGAAGGGTTCGTACGTCTTTATCACGACCGAGCAGAAATCAAACCCCCTTTGCACGTTCAAAAACATCTTCGTGTTCCGGGAGATAAATCGATATCGCACCGGGCCATTATGTTTGCTTCTTTAGCCGAAGGTGACACGCATGTGCACGGATTGCTCTTAGGAGAAGATATACAAGCGACCAAGCATATGTTTGAAGCCATGGGTGTGACGATGGAACTTCAGGAAGATCGTTTGTTGGTGCATGGTGTCGGCATGGATGGCCTTCTTGCGCCCAAGCACGTCCTTCAGGCGGGTAATTCCGGTACGACCGCGCGTTTGATGCTCGGTCTGCTTGCGGGACAAGACTTTTTTTCTGTCATGGATGGCGATGATTCGCTCGTTCGTCGTCCGATGGCACGCGTTGTCGAGCCGCTGCGCATGATGGGGGCCAAGATCAGTGGCGTTTCTGATGGGCGATATCTTCCCATAGCCATTCAAGGGGTCAAACCGCTTCGGCCCCTTTTTTACACATTACCAGTGGCCAGCGCGCAAGTAAAATCGGCGCTTCTTTTGGCAGCTTTATATGCCGATGGTGAAAGTTGTATTGAAGAAAAGGTTCCATCGCGCGATCACACAGAACGTATGTTGCAGGCATTTGGCGTGCCGGTGTTGATGAAGGAAGGTCGTATATGTATGAAAGGGGGAGCTAAACTTCATACGCCGGGGATGATGGAAGTACCGGGGGATTTTTCTTCCGCTGCTTTTTGGCTGGCATTGGCCGTCATGCATGAGGATGCAGAAATCACAATTGAACATGTCGGCGTGAATCCGACACGGACTGGTTTTTTAGAGGTGCTTCAAACCATGGGGGCGCAGATTGAAGTGAAGCCGTCCGTCTCATCGACGGATAAAGTGGTTGAACCGGTCGCAACACTCATAGCGCGCACATCATCCCTCATCGCTACCACGGTTGAAGGCGATGTGATTCCGCGTCTGATCGATGAATTACCCATGCTCGCGGTCGTCGCCACACAGGCCCGCGGACGGACGATCATACGGAATGCAGAAGAATTAAAAGTAAAAGAAAGCGATCGGATCCAGGAAGTTGCTTTACGTCTTCAAGCAATGGGGGCAAAGATTCAGCCTACAGATGATGGTTGGATCATCGATGGACCAACGCCACTTAGACCGGCGCAACTCCCGCCTTCTTCCGATCATCGCATGGTCATGGCCTTTTCGATTGCTGCGCTGATTGCCAAAGGTGACGAACCTACGATTGTTCACGCACCATCGGTTGCGGCCATCTCATACCCGAGTTTTTATGAGGAATTAAAGAATTTTTAAAACTATCGTTTCTTTTGATGTTTCTCCCCTTGACAGCTTTTATTTTTTACGTATAATGATACTAGTATGGTTTCTCTCCACTCCTATCTTCATATGTGTGCATCATTCGCACAACCGCCCAAACTGGGCGGTTTTTTGTTTGCGCTTACAAAACGTCATGCAGTTCTAATTTTTCTATCCTCATCGTACGATGGAATGAAGCACGGCGTTGATTATGACACAGACCTGCTTCCATCGGACATATTTTGGCGCCTTCTTAACATACATGTTGTGCTCAATGCATCGGACATGTTTTGGCGCCATCAGGGGGTAGAGGTTGCGGTGGAGACCTTTCGTCGTTTGATCGGGACAGTGCTTGTTTATGGTGAGGGAAAACGTGAAGCGACGGAATTGACAATCCGTGGTGAGACCATTTATGACTTGGGCGGCATGCTCGGCGTTCATCTCGCAGAGAAAACAGATCTTTTTCCAGAAGGTACCATGGTCTATCCAGGTCCATTGTATGACGGTCCGTTATGGGATGTCGTCTATCATCCGGATGCCTATCGAAACAAAATGAAACAACTTTATCAGATGGGGTATACAGCCTTTGTTGATTGGGTGCCGTATCGTTCGCTCCAATCATTACCGCAAGATGTTCGGTATTATCAAGCGTTACATGCGGATGCGCCCTTTGATTATACGTTGAAAATTTTTGCCCGTACTGCAGATTTTTCTTTGCAACTTCTTCGGTTGATCCGTCGTCTTAAGTTAATAGAATTGGTTTTGTATGTCGATGGTCCTCCAGAGGGAAAGTTTTTGGATCGGCGTGCGTTTAACGATCTCGCTGCAGGAAGTTCATTGACCATTCGTCTCATGTTGCCCCGGGATCCAATTGCACAAAAAAATGGGATTTTTGTCGAAAAAAGCACGCTTGTCAAATGGTGGAAATCGTGGTACGATGAATTTAGTACATTGGGGTTTCGCGTTTGTCGACAATTTACATACATCACTGAAGATCATGAATTGCAAGCTCTAAGCTCTTCTGGACGATGGGGTCAAGTGGACCGGCGCGAAGCAGTACGACTTCAGAAGCTGACCTACATGTTGAGTGGCTTGTACGGGCAAAAAGGAAGGCTGGCACCTGGTGCGGATGCAGATCTTGTGATCGAGACACCAGACGGTCGGTATACATATGTAAGGGGGAAACGCTTGGAAGAAGACCGCCTACCGTATGGCGACGGTCGTTTTTTGATCCCCCGGCAAACATTTATGATGCATAAAGCGCTGATGAAAGAACCGTGCGGTTTGTCTTAGTGCGCAACTCTATCGACAGCTATGCGTATAAAAAACAGGGACCCAAAAGGAGGCCCAGCTGATGTGCGATCAAGATCGTATCATTGTCCGTGCTGTTAAAGAAGGGCAAGTCGATCAATTCGCCAAACTGATTGCTTGTTATGAAGGGCGACTGCGGCATTTCATTAAGCAGTATTTAACCGCGTATCACATGCATGATATGGTGGATGACCTGCTGCAGGAGACATTTCTTAAAGCGTATCATCACATTCATGATTTTCGTGATGATGAGGCACAATTTTCTACTTGGCTTTATACCATCGCTAAAAATACGGTGCTGAGTGAATTAAGACGTAGCTATCATCAAGATATGGCTTACGATGATCAATTGCTTGCCAAAAAGCCAGCGCCGGAGAAACATCCTGAACAATCCCTCGTTTTAAAAGAGACGGCACGTTATGTACAACATGCCATTCAGACACTTCCCGACCGACAGCGGGCATGTGTTGTGCTTCGTGAATATGAAGAGCTTGATTATAAAGATATCGCCAGCCGTTTAGGCCTTTCGGTTAGTTCCGTTAAGTCGCTTTTGTTTCGAGCGAGACAGAGTTTGAAACAAAAGTTAGAGTCTTACGTGATGGAAAAAACACCGGAAGGGGCTGATACATAACGATGAGGAGGTGGTTGGTCCGTGCAAGCAGGGGGAAAAAAATCGATCCCTTCCACCTCGCCATTGATTGAACAGATTATGAGCAAGATTCGTGAGGATACACCTTGGGCTTATCCCGATATGCCCGTACGAAAAAAACGTTTTGCTCAAGGACTACAAATTGGAATGGGTGTCCTAGTCGGATTGTTGATCATCCTAGCTGCATCGCTTTATCAACAAGGGCAGATACGGGATGTTCAACATGTGACGGAAAATACGCTATCACCGGTATTGATGGTCGGTTCGATGACCTTTGCTAAGCATTTCTCAGCAACTTCTGAAGATGAACGGCTTACGGGTCAGTTCATGGAAGCCTTGGCTGATGCGCGCGTTCATGCCTTCTATCGTGCTTACTGGCCGACGGTCACGATGAATGTTTCGTTTATTTTGCTTCTCATGGGTGTGGTTGTATTAACCATGTGGATGATTTGGTGGTTTCGCCGCACGGAGTGATCGACCACACCATTTGTATCCAAAAGATGACCCTTGGTATGACCATCGAACGTTGACGACACCGCTTGTCTCTATGACTTCTTTAGAGCAAGCGGTTTTTTGTTTTATATTTCATGTTTAGAGACGATCGTGATTGGCTAAAAATGGAGATAGAACGTGCTCGCTCAAGCAGCTTGCATGAGGAGGCGAGGTTATTTGGAAAAACAACAGATTTTTCCTGTTAACCCACTGTTCAGTGTGTTAGCGGAACTTGTTCTTGATGAAGTGTTACGTTTGTACCGGATAGAACAGTTAAAAAAAGAAATTGACGATGCGCTCCTTTCCCGTGATGAAGAAAAGTTCTTGAAGCTCAGTACAGAATTGCGTATGCTGAAATATGAACATGGTCAAAAAGAAAAAGCATAACACCGACAGTTGATACCAGAACTTGAATGGGGAGAGGTTTATATGCGGTACACGTTTCAATCACTAAAACATTTTTCGCCCCATCGCCATGATGTTGATAGTGTTTTGTTACTGGTGGGCACCTTATCATTTCAGCCGGATATTACGGCTGAAGGGCTCTCCTTCCTTCAGTTACTTGCTTGGGCCGATACCGTCGAACAGCGTTTAACAGGGCGACTTTTGCTCTTACCGCCAATGATTGTGTATCAACCGTCCAATGGATCATCCGATGAACTCGATGATAGGATGCCATACGAACGATGGCGCGCTCAACAGACGTTGATGCTTTTAGAAAAACATTTTGCTCATATGTTCATCTGGACGATCGATGAGCGGATAACAAAAGCTTATACTGAAGTCTGGCGAGAACGTATAGAGGCTCAAACGTCATTGCCCAGCCTAACACTTTTAACGGATATCAGTAACGAAGAAGCGCTGTATGAGCAGATTTTGAAGGTATGGACCCGTGCCATGTAGACACACATCCGATGGTCGTGTGCGTATACGATGAAGCTGTTCGATCAACCCATATATGAACAAATTATGAACGTTTTATGACAGGGACATGTCCAAGGCATAAGGGATATGTCCCTTTTCTTGACAGCGCTTTAATCGTTCGGCTATGATAGGAAAGACATCAATAATTGTTTATCTTCATGTGAATACAGGTGCAAGGGGGGAGTAACGTGAACGAAAAAAAGCAACATCCCCAGTACGATGATACGTCAAATGAGTCAAGTGCGGGGAAAGGCGAGATCTCAAGACGCCAATTTCTCACTTACACTTTGATGGGGACGGCTGGCTTTATGGCTTCGATGCTTATTACCCCGCCACTGCGTGCAACGCTAGACTCTGTATTGCAGAAAAAGCAGGAAGAACCGATGGTGGCGGTGGCGGATGTCAATGAGCTGACCAATGAACCAAAACGTTTCACCTTTACTTTATCCATCGATGATGCTTGGGTTAAAAATCAGCAGACGACGTTTTCAGCTTGGGTTTACAAAAAAGAAAACGGTGATATCGTAGCTCTTTCTCCTATTTGTACGCATCTCGGATGCACGGTCGACTGGGATAGTAACCCGAAGTACCCGAATGAATTTTTTTGCCCATGTCATGGTGGCCGCTACACCAAAGATGGCATCAACATTCCTGGTACACCGCCTCCGGCGCCATTGGCTGAATATGCTTATGAAGTTAAAGATGGAAAGCTTTATCTAGGGAATCTCATACCGCGGACATAAAAAGGAGGGATAAGGGGTGATTCAAAGAGTATACGACTGGCTTGATGAAAGACTGGATCTTTCCCCGATCTGGCGGGATATAGCTGATCACGAAGTCCCCGAACATGTCAACCCGGCGCATCATTTTTCTGCTTTTGTTTATTGTTTTGGTGGGTTAACGTTTTTTACTGTTGTTATCCAGATTTTATCGGGCATGTTTTTGTCCATGTTTTATGCGCCAGATATTGTGAATGCTTTCAACAGTGTCAAATACTTACAAACCGAAGTGTCATTTGGGTATATTGTACGCGGCATGCATCACTGGGGCGCATCGGTTGTGATTGTGATGCTATTCCTTCATACATTGCGTGTCTTCTTTACAGGTGCATACAAAGCACCGCGGGAGATGAACTGGGTAGTCGGTGTATTATTATTTGCGGTCATTCTCGGTCTTGGGTTTACAGGTTATCTTTTGCCATGGGATAACAAAGCGTATTTTGCGACCAAAGTCGGTTTGCAGATCGCTGAAGTCGTCCCGGTGTTAGGCCCGTACATCAAACATTTTTTGGCAGGCGGCGATATTGTCGGTGCCGAGACCATTACACGCTTTTTTGCGATACATGTTTTCTTTTTACCGGCCGTGCTCTTACTGTTATTGGGCGTGCACTTTATTCTCATTCGCCGACAAGGCATTGCGGGTCCGCTATAATATGTGCTGATCCGCCGGTGGGATGTTTACAATGTTATACGGTTCAATTTGGATGATGGACGTGAGGGGGGATTGGCGTGACCCATGGACACAAAACCGATGATGTAAAATACGTCGGTGACTCGCGCGTTAAAGTGCGTAAAGAAAAACTGTATCCGAAGCCTTACAGTGAATTTCCCGGGAAAACTGAGCCTTTTTTCCCAAACTTTTTACTTAAAGAATGGATGGTGGCCGTCGTATTTCTCGGCGCTTTTATGGTGTTGGTTGTATCACATCCTGCACCGCTTGAAGCGACGCCAGCCGATCCGAACGATACAGCATATATTCCCATCCCTGATTGGTACTTCCTGTTT
>JAVERJ010000098.1:0-7601 GCA_034007185.1 Candidatus Carbonibacillus sp.
GGCCCGGCAATATCGCCACTTTTGGTTACATGTCCTACGATCAACGTCGCAACACCCGAAGATTTCGCAAAATCGAGCAAAAACGTTGTCGCTTCACGAACTTGTGAGACCGAACCAGGTGCAGACGTGATATCAGGGTGGCGCATCGTTTGAATCGAGTCGATGATCAAAATACGCGCCTTGAGCTTACGCGCTGAGGAGGCAATGTGCTCAAGCCGTGTTTCGGATAGTAAGTAAAAATGTTGTTCTTTACCACCTAAGCGCTGGGCGCGGAGGCCTACCTGTTCAACCGACTCTTCACCGCTTACATAAAGCACGGTTTGCCCGTCCTGAGCATAATGGAGGGCTACTTGCATCAAGAGCGTTGATTTCCCTACGCCTGGCTCTCCTCCGAGCAAAACGAGCGACCCCGGAACCAGTCCGCCGCCCAATACCCGATCCCATTCACCGATGCCTGAGGCAATACGGCGAAATGCTTCTGGATGTTGAGCGATGGATGTAAGATTCATAGGTGTTGATACAGAAGTATCCTTTTGATACGCCGTACGGTTTGTGGCGGGTTCAGAAGAGATGATTTCTTCAACCATTGTATTCCAACTGCCACACCCCGGACATCGCCCATGCCATTTAACGGCTTGATATCCACAGCTTTGACATATATAGTGGGTTTTTACGCGCATCTCTCACCGCTCCCTTTTATAGCATACCATAATCTAGAAAGTGCAAAAAGCGGAAGGGGCCATTGACATCTACCCTTCCGCTTTTTTCTTATAAAACATGTCGTAAAAGTGGCGCGCGTTTGTTAGACCTTCGCCTCTGTAACTTTTTCCAAAGAAACTTGGCCATCGCGCATCACAAAGCGCACTTTATCACCTTTTTGTATCTCTCCGGCGAGGAGCGCTTCCGAAAGGCGATCTTCCACAAGCCGTGTGAGCGAACGACGGATGGGTCGTGCTCCGTAAAGTGGATCAAAACCTTCTTTGGCGATAGAAAGAATGACCGCATCGTCTAGTTCAAAATCGATACCTTGCTCTTTCACGCGACGGCGAATGTCTTCTGCCATGAGCATGACAATTTCTTTAATATGAGCCTCTGACAATTGATGGAAGACAATAATTTCATCGACACGGTTTAAAAACTCTGGACGAAACGCACGTTTTAACTCTTCCATCACTTTTTGTTTCATCGCCTCATAACTGTCTTCTGCTGTTTTCTGTGTTGTAAACCCAAGTGCCCCGCCTTTGCGGATCAGTTCTTGACCGACATTTGATGTCATAATGATAATCGTGTTTTTAAAGTCAACCGTGCGACCCTTGCCATCGGTCAAGCGACCGTCTTCCAGAACTTGGAGAAGAATGTTAAACACTTCGGGATGAGCTTTTTCAATCTCATCAAAGAGAACGACTGAATATGGTTTACGACGTACTTTTTCTGTGAGTTGGCCGCCTTCTTCATAACCCACATAACCCGGTGGCGAACCAACGAGACGTGATGTTGTATGCTTTTCCATATACTCGCTCATATCGATACGAATCATAGCATTTTCATCGCCAAACATCGCTTCAGCCAGAGCCCGCGCCAATTCTGTTTTCCCAACACCCGTTGGACCTAAGAAGATAAACGAGCCAATGGGACGTTTTGGATCTTTCAATCCGGCTCGTGCCCGGCGAATCGCACGTGCAACGCTTTTGACCGCTTCATCTTGCCCAATAACACGTTTGTGCAAAATCTTCTCCATGTCCAAAAGGCGTGCTGCCTCTTCTTCCTGCATCTGCTTGACAGGAATACCTGTCCAACTCGATACGATTTCGGCGATATCATCGGGCGTTACTTCAGCGTCCGTCTGACCTTGTTTTTCTTTCCATGCTTGTTTGACACGCTCCAATTCTTCCCGTAACTTTTGCTCGCGGTCCCGAAAAGCAGCAGCTTTTTCAAATTCTTGACTTTGTACCGCTGAATCCTTTTCTTTGCGCACTTCTTCCAGTTCTTTTTCCAATTCTTTGATGTTCGGGGGAATGGTATAAGCATTCAAGCGGACACGCGAAGCTGCTTCATCGATGAGATCGATAGCCTTATCTGGCAAGAAACGATCCGTAATATAACGGTCGGAGAGCATGACAGCTGCTTCAATCGCTGCATCTGAGATTTTAACGCGATGGTGCGCCTCATATCGATCGCGCAGTCCATGCAAGATTTTGATTGCATCTTCTGGTGTCGGTTCATCGACCAATATAGGCTGAAAACGCCGCTCCAATGCCGCATCTTTTTCAATATACTTGCGATACTCGTCGATCGTCGTCGCGCCGACCGTCTGAAGCTCTCCACGCGCCAGAGCAGGCTTTAAGATGTTAGAGGCATCAATTGCACCTTCAGCGCCGCCAGCACCGATGAGTGTATGGAGCTCGTCAATGAAAAGGATCACATTCCCAGCTTGCCGAATTTCGTCCATAATTTTTTTCAATCGATCTTCAAATTCCCCACGATACTTCGTGCCAGCTACGACAGTCCCCATGTCCAGCGTCAACACACGTTTGTCACGAAGTGTCTCGGGAATTTCATTGTTCACAATGCGCTGAGCAAGGCCTTCCACAATGGCTGTTTTTCCGACACCAGGTTCTCCGATCAAGACCGGGTTATTTTTTGTCCGACGTGATAAAACTTGAATGACCCGTTCAATTTCTTTTTCTCTACCTACGACCGGATCCAGCGCGCCTTCCTTGGCGAGAGCCGTTAGGTCACGCGCCAAAGAATCGAGTGTCGGTGTGCCAGCGCTTTTCTGGCCACCCGTTGATGCAGAGGTTAAAACCTCACTGTTGCCAAGGAGTTGCAAGACTTGTTGCCGCGCCTTATTTAAACTGACACCGAGGTTATTTAACACACGGGCTGCAACCCCTTCGCCTTCACGAATCAGACCGAGCAAAATGTGTTCCGTACCGACATACGTATGACCCAGTTTGCGCGCTTCGTCAAAGGAAAGTTCAATGACTTTTTTGGCACGTGGCGTATATGGCGTATTCAGAGGCTTCTCTTGACCCCTTCCGATCAGCGTCTCCACTTCTTCTTGGATTTTTTCCAAAGAAAGCCCTAAGTTCATGAGCGCCTTTGCAGCAATGCCTTCACCTTCACGGATGAGGCCAAGCAGTATATGCTCGGTACCAATACTGTTATGCCCGAGACGAACTGCCTCTTCTTGGGCTAAAGATAAAACACGTTGTGCACGTTCTGTAAACCGTCCAAACATCATGGTCTTCATCCTCCTTTATATCTTCATATCTTCATTCATGTGATGCATACGATATCACGCCTTAGCTGAGCGCTTCGCGTAAAAGTCGCGCGCGTTCAAGGTCACGCGCTCTCGCCTCAAGATTTTTCCCTGCCGAGTATTGCAAAAAACCAGGACGAATGCTGACCCAAAGCGCAGCAAGTTTTTTTGCAGATAGACCTTCAAGATAACCGAGGTACACGCCTAAGAGTACGTCCGAAAGTCGTGCGAGCGCTTCTTCCGAAGAGAGTGCGCGGGCGTAGCGCAATATGCCGTAAGAGCGAAAAATACGGTCTTCCAAGGCATCACCCAGGGACTGCTTGAGCATGTCGCGACTTGCCCGTTCATGATCGATCACTTGCCGCACAATACCTTCTAGATTCTCTAAAATCTCCTCTTCAGAAAGACCAAGTGTAATCTGATTCGATATTTGGAAGACGCCACCCTCGGCTTCGCTCCCCTCCCCATACACACCGCGAACGGTAAGTCCCACTTTCTGGATCGCAGGAATCAGTGCTTGAATGCGCTTGGCCATCACCAAGCCGGGAAGGTGCATCATCACGGAAGCGCGCATGCCTGTGCCAGTATTGGTTGGACATGAGGTTTTATAACCAAGGGTCTCGTCAAAAGCCCAATCGATCGTCTCTTCTAGCCAATCATCGAGCCGGTTAGCAAGTGCATATGCCCCACTTAAATCGAGTCCAGGACGAAACACTTGCAAACGAACATGGTCTTCCTCATTGAGCATCACACTGACCGTCTCATCATCGGAAAGCGCGACCGCTCCCCCCTCTTTTTCCATTAAATCAGGGGAAATCAAGTGCTTCTCTACGAGAACAGCGCGAACAAGCGGATTTAAATCACGCATTCGAAAGAGGAATAATTCAGGCACATCATTGGGTCGCCGCGTCTGAGCATGCTCGAAGGCTTTAAGAACAGCCCTTTGATCCGCATCCGTCATCTTAAGCTCAAACGGAATGCCTTCAATATTGCGCGCCAGTCGAATACGCGTACTCATAACCACATCATCATCGCGTCCTTCTCGTTCCAATGCCGGCGCAAGCGGACGGGTTAAAAATGTCTCAATGCCCATCGATTACGCCTCCCTTTCCAGGGTACGAATTTCATCCCTCAATTTGGCCGCTTCTTCAAATGCTTCTTCCGCAATTTTTTGCTCCAACGCCTTTTTTAAAGCTTCGATCTTGCGGCGTTTGGAAAGACGTTGGGCTCCCCGACGGGGGACTTTACCGGTGTGCGCTTCACTTCCGTGCAAGCGTCGAAAAACAGGACGGAGTTGGGCGCGAAACGTATCATAACACTCACTACAACCAAAGCGACTCGTTTGAATCAAATCTTCATACGTCCATCCACAACTGGGGCAACTCAAACGTTCCGTTGAAGTGGTCGGCGGACGCTGAGAAAGATCATGCATCATCCCACTTAAAAGATGATGAATCGAAAAAGCATCTTTGGACATCGGTAAAAACTCACCTTTTTCCCGGGCGCATGTTTCACAAAGATGCATTTCTGTTTTTTGCCCGTTTACTATTTTGGTAAAGTGAAAGGTAGCCGGTCGTTTTCCACAATTTTCACAGAGCACGGGCCTCACCTCCAGCGCCTTTTAACAAGATAGCAATGATCCGCTTCATCATCCGTGCACGTAAACGGTCGCGATCTTTGGTCTCCAGAGCGAGCGTCTCACGATGGATCAACGCGTTCAATATCGCGACTTCACGTGGTGTTAATTTACCTGCTTCCTGAAGACGGTAAAGCATCCCTTCGCTCGATGCCTGCGTGATGGCATCGCCAATCTGTTCATATAACTCTTTAAGCCATGCATTATCCGGATCGACCGTAAGTTTTTGAATACGTATATACCCACCGCCACCGCGTTTGGATTCAACCAAATAACCGCGTTCGATCGTAAAACGTGTTTGAATGACGTAGTTGATTTGTGAAGGTACACAGCGAAACGTTTCTGCTAGCTGAACGCGCTGCACTTCTGCTACGCCACCTTGACTATGATCGATCAGTCGTTTTAAATGCGCTTCGATGACGTCAGAGATGCTGCGCACGCTCATCCCTCCTTCGATCAAGTTGGATCAAGTTGGATGGGTAAACTGATCTTGACTATCCTTGACTAATTACAGTATACCGCATCTTCTTCCATCTTACAAGGGGTTTTGTTTTAAAATTTTATCGATCAAGCCCTTACCGTAAAAGTGGAACATCCAAAAGCTCCATAAGTGTTGTAATATGTGTGTCAGCTTTTTCGAGCTCCTCTACTCCGCCATAGCCATACAAACAACCGACGACATATAGATCGTTGGCCTGACCCGCTTCAACATCAGAACGACGATCACCGATCATCACTTGCAGCGGCGCTGGATAGGTCGTAATCAGATGACGCACGAGATCAACTTTGGAGCGCGTCCCAAAACGCCCAGCACTATAAAGGTCTGTAAAATAATGTGTAAGTCCAAAACGCTCAACGATCATTTGAATATAGCTTTCCCGACCATTGCTCGCTACAAACAGGTGAAAACCACGGGCAACGAGCGTTTCTAAAACTGGGATCACATCCGGAAACAGCCGACCATAACCTCGCTTTATAAGTGCTTCTTCGTATTCAAACATCCAGCGGTCTGCAAGTTCATAAAAAGAAAGCGAACGTCCCGGTATAAGCTCTGACCACATCGCATCGTATGTTTTGCCAAGTTGTGCTTTTAAAACGTCTTCCGAAGGCAAAGGTGGTGGATTGTATCCTTCTTTTTGAAGCCGCGCAAACGTCTCTTCATAAGCTTTTAAAGCAAGCGGCCAGGCATCAAACAATGTGCCATCCATATCAAATATGGCAGCTTTACGGATCAGAACGGTACGCAAAACACATCGCCTCTCTTTTATATTGAACGTAACATGAAGCTTCAATACACAGTGTATAGCCTTCATGCCTCATATCATCTTTCTCATGGAAGCTCTTATCGTCTTCTTCGAACAAAAAAAAGCCCAAAGAGAAGACCACCGACAAAACCGCCAAGGTGACCGGCTATACTTATCCCAGGCATGATCAGTGTGCTGATGACGCCAATAGCAATAAATGCTAAAACAACGCTTTCTGACTGACGATCGAGCCAGCGCGGCCCCTTCCATATATAATACAAATACAGCCCTAAAAAACCGTAGTCGATACCCGATGCTCCAACTGCAGGACCAGAACGCAACACATATAACCCCACTGCCGTCGTCAAGATCAGCCAGAGCCACAACCAAACGTATCGACTGGGTCCGAGACGATATTCCAAGGGCGGGGCGATTAAATACATCAAAAACATATTAAATAAAAGATGCATCCAGCCATTGTGTACAAATGAAAATGTTAAAATTGTCCACCAACGCTCTTGAAAATTCGCATCGGCAGCAAAGGCGGTGTAAAGATAAAGAAGTGTCGGACGATTTTGCCAGCCCAAGACCACCGTCACGAGCATCATCAGCACATTGACGCCGATCAGAAAGGATGTGATTGGATATAGCCGTAGGTACGTACGGAAAGTTTCATTGCGTAAAAAAATCATGGGGATGTTCCTTTCTTTTTTCATCATCTTGCCGTCTGCGCCACTCATGACGAAGGAGACCGTAGACAGCATGATCAACATAACGATCTCCTAACCACTCCGCTTCTCTAAGTGTCCCTTCATACGTGAACCCAAGTCTTTCGGCAACTTTACGGCTGGGCCAATTTTCTGTTGCAGCACGTATTTCAAGGCGATTTAATCGATACTCAAAAAAAGCATAATCAACCATGACTTTTGCTGCTTTGGTCATCAGACCCTTTCCCTGATACGGAGGAGCGAGCCAATATCCAAGACTTGTTTTATGATTTTCCCAATCAATCTTATGATAGCCGATAACACCGACAAGCGCCCCCATATAAAATAAACCCGCTTGAAAGCCCTCTAGACGTCGCTCTTGTCCGATGGAAAAATCAACAAATGCATATGTATCATGGATCGATTGTTTACGCACCCAAGGAAGATACTGACCGAGTTCTATTCGATACTGATCGATCAATCGATACAACTCGGGAACGTCTCGATATGAAAGCGGTTTTAAACGGAGAGCATAATCCGCTGTCAGTTCAAACACACTTCTCTGCCTCCTTTACTGTATTTACATTATACACGAAATACAACCGAACCACGATGGCCAACAATAAAAAAACCATACCACCTCAACGATCATTCAAAAGATGATCTTGTAGAGATGGTATGGTTTTAAGGTGTTACACCCTGAAAACCGAATAGCGGGAAGAATAAGCCCTCGACCGATTCGTATCCCATAG
>JAVERJ010000099.1:0-7324 GCA_034007185.1 Candidatus Carbonibacillus sp.
CGAACATCGTTCCTTATGAAGCCTTTGAGGCTGAAGATGGGTTGATTGTCATTGCCATCGGTAATGATCGTCAGTTTCGTCTCTTTTGTCAGGTGATCGGTCGTCCTGAACTTGCTGAAGATCCGGATTATGTCAGGAATCGTGACCGGGTAGTCCATCGCAAGGCGTTAATACAAACGATAAGTGCTGTGCTTAAAACGAAGCCGGCGCGTACGTGGGAAAACATGTTGAGACAAGCGGGCATACCGGCTGGACGGGTCAATGCTTTTGGTGACCTTTTTCGTCATCCCCAGATTCTCGCACGCGAGATGGTCACAGTGCTCGAACATCCTGTGCTAGGAGCGATCCCCCAACTCGGCTCGGCGCTTAAATTATCAAGGACACCGGTCACGTTTGGTGCACCACCGCCCTTACCCGGTGAGCATACGGAGGAGATTTTAGCAGAACTGTGGGATGAAGGGAAATAGGATCGAGCCATATAAATGGTGGACCCATATGGATGGTGGACCCATATGAATGGTGGACCCACATGGATGGATCTATTTGGATGGAACGATATTGATGAAAGCATAACCTATGTTGAAAGAGGGTTGGAAAATGGATTTTTCATGGAGTGATGATCATCGCGCCGTTCGGAAGATGGTGCGGGATTTCGTTGACCGTGAGATTATTCCCAATATGCAGGCGTGGGATCGGGCGGGGCAGTTTGATCCAAAGATCATTGATCGCTTGCGAGCGCTAGGGCTTATGGGCGTATCGATTCCGGAAGCCTATGGTGGATCGGGTATGGATTATATCACGTTTGGTATTGTCTGCGAGGAGCTGGAACGTGGCGATACAACGTTTCGCACACTTGTTTCTGTTCATTCAGGACTCAACAGCATGACACTTCTGCAATGGGGAACAGAAGAACAAAAACAAAAATATTTGGTCCCCTTGGCCAAAGGTGAGCGTATTGGTGCATTTGGCCTGACGGAACCCGATGCCGGATCGGATGTTGCGTCCATGCGCACAACTGCTCGGGAGGATGGCCGTGATTATATATTAAACGGCACGAAAACCTGGATTTCTCTTGCCAATACTGCCGATACATTTATCGTATTTGCGTATACCGATCCGGAAAAGAAACATCGCGGGATCAGCGCCTTTATTGTCGAGCGGGAGATGTCGGGTGTAACCACGCGACCAATCAAAGGAAAGTTAGGGATTCGTTCGGGAGACACCGGTGAGATCATTTTAGAAGACGTTCGCGTGCCAAAGGAAAACATGCTGGGCGAACGGGGTGAAGGCTTTAAAATCGCCATGTCGGCACTTGATCATGGCCGATATTCGGTTGCTGCGGGCGCGGTTGGCATTATTCAAGCGTCATTGGAGGCGGCTGTTCAATACAGTAAGATGCGCAAGACATTTGGCGTTTCGATTGCTGAACATCAGCTCGTCAAGCAGATGATTGCCCGCATCAGTGCTCGCCTAGACATTGCAAGATTGCTCGTGGCGCGCGTTGGATGGATGAAAAACCAAGGTCTAAGGACAACGCGCGAAGTTTCTCTAGCCAAATGGATCAATGCGGATTACGCTTTTGAAGCGGCCAATGATGCGTTGCAAATTTATGGCGCCTATGGTTATAGCGATGCCTATCCGTTAGAACGTTATGTACGCAATGCGCGTGTGCTTTCTATTTATGAAGGGACGCGCGAGATACACACGCTCTTGCAGGCGGATTATGCCCTCGGTTTGCGCGAAGATAAGCCGCTACGTAAGATGCTTCCCGCTTGGCCATTTGTGTAAAGAGCGATGGGAAAGGACAGTGCGTTATTATGTTGATTTTTATGTTATAAAGGCAGGTGTTGATCGTGCGTACCGTATTTTTGGCAGGTCATGCTAAGCTTCCGCAAGGCATGGCTGCACAAAATATGTATGAGATGTTAACGATTACTGTCGAGATGGATCGAACTTATGGTGTCATCATTGAGACGTCTTGCACGCTTGCGACGGAACACGCCAGGCGGTATGTATCGGAATTATTAAAGGGTTATAGTTTACGAGATGGTGTGGAGCCGCTGCTCGAACATATTGAAAAACATTACTTAGGCAAGGCACAACAGGCGCTTAAGGCGGCGGTTAAAGATCTTTTTCAACAATATGTCTTGATGTATCAAAAACAGTGAAAGCTTCGAGGCTTTTGACATGTTTCATATGTCAATAGCCTCGAAGTCAATAAGATGAAGTGCCGGTAAGTATGTTAGGTTTGTGCTTGTACGTCGTCATGGGGCGAGGCTTAGGCTAAGTTGTGATCTTTAGTGTTCCGTCTGGCGCATGTTTGAGCGTGTACGTAACATGTTTTTTAGGGAAGAAGGGGCGGGGTGCATGTGCACCAAGACGTTCCGGGAAAAGACTGTGGATTGGCACGGTGTATGCTGGTTCGATGCGCCGAATGATTTCAAGCAGATGTTGTGGAAGGGCATGACCGCTGGTACCGACCGAGCGATGTTCGACACCCAGTTCTTTGAGAAATTTTTTTAAATAGGCAAATTGGGGATCGAAGGCACCGAGAGGCATGCCATTGGTCTGCACATAGACGGCACCATCGAGTCTCCAGTCTAAAATGTCCCATAATCGTTCCCAACTATTTTGCACGACAAACGATTGAGGATGGTCGCTTAAGGCTTGTTGATCGACGATAGGATAAATGGCACGCAGCGTATCGAGCCAGTCGCGGTTCTCGTGCGCTCTATGGTCTAAATGATCTCTATCTGTTCTTTGTAAAGATCTTTCGCTGAGGTAAAGCGCGATGCTTTTTTGTTGTGGATCTTTTTGCAGACGATCGGACATTTTATAGAAAAGATAAGCCGTTTCTGGCTCTAACACGAGTGTGCGGTCGGTTTGTTGAGATGCATCCAAGATCGCTTCCAAACGGTCGATGTTGCGATGGTAAGGATTCACGATGATCAGCCCGCGCGTATCTTTAAAGTTGCGTGTGAGATGTTCGGGCATATCCTTTTCTGTTAAAAAACCGGGCGGGAGTAAACTTGAAGGGACCATCTGTTCTTCTGGTAAAACATCGCGCCCGACGATGGTCGTCCCTTCGATCAAGAGAAGATCTGGGGCGAAAGCGTGCGCTTTTTGAATAAAATCGTCGATGCGTTCGGGGTGTTTACCATGCCAGCGAAGATCACCGCTATAGATGATCCGAATGCCGTCAGCCTCGATCCACAGGGCACTTGCCCCGGGAATGTCATGGTCGACCGCAACTGCTTGGTAACGAATATCCCCGACGTGTTGCCATGTATCATAGGGGATGCCTTGGTATGGCCTTGGTAACCCAACTGTTTCCCCAATGGTTTTCAGCGCTTCTATCATACGATAGGACGGTTCAGACATGACGACAGGAATATGCGGGTCGATCCATCCGACAGCGGCCATATGATCGAGATGGAGATGTGAGATAAAAACGTGCAGCGATTGGGGATCATCGTATAACGGATCATAGGGCCGGGGGAATCTGGTTCTTGCAGTGCGGGTCTTTTCACCGTCCAGCGCAGCACGATGATACATCCCATCGAATGCGGGTATTCTTCTGAGACGCAAGAGATCTAAAAGCGGGTAGCGGTCGCTTGCCAAATGACATTCAAGCACATTTCGTTCAGCATGATACACAAGACCAAAATCAAAGATGAGCTGGCTTTTTCCGGCGCTTACACGAATGATCGTTCCACCAATCGTATCCAATCCGCCATAAAAGGTTAGTTCCATGATATTCACTCCATGCATGTGATTGCTCTTTTTTAAAGGTATAAGAAGCGAGCTGCACGCGCGTGCAACTCGCTTTTAAAGGGTTGCTGGTTGGACATCTTTTGTGATTAACGTGCACGTTCTTTGGCGCGATCGATGGCTTCTTGTGCTGCTTTGGCCGCATCTTCTAATGCTTGATCCACCGATTTTTGTCCGAGAAGGGCTGCTTCGATTTCTTTACCGAGGGCCGTATATACGGCGTTCATCCCAAGAATGCGGGGATCAAAAAATCCAGCGTCAAATTGTTGTTCGCCTACACCATAGACGGGATTTTTTTCTACATATTGTTTCCATGTGTCACTTTGGAGCGCCGAGTAACGGACTGGGAGATAACCGGTTTCTTTAGCCCACAATGCGGTGTTATCGGTGTTAATTAAAAACTTGATAAATTCCCAAGCGGCCAGTCGTTGTTCGGGGGTTGCGCTTTGGTAGACGGTCACACTTGTCCCTGCAAATGGTGTAGCGCTCACTTTGTCTTTGGGAAGAATAGCTGCTGACCAGTGGATGTTGCCTTCAGCAGCTTTGGCAACAAAGGGGATACCTGCCGAAGATCCGATATACATGGCCACATCGCCCCGACCAAAGGGGTTGGACATGTACCCATCTTCTCCAGCCAATCGCGCGATGCCTTGCTCAAACATCCCCCGTAAAAATGTTAAAGCTTTTTTGCCTTCGGGTGAATTGAATTCAACAGCCCCAGTTTGTTCGTTGATAAATTGTCCCCCAGCTTGCCGGACCCACATACTAAACTCATTGCCGACCGAGTTTTCAAATCCCATGCCGATGACTTTTTTCCCATTGCTCTCAAAGGTTAATTTTTCCGCTGCATCTCGAAGTTCATCCCACGTCTTGGGCACATCAACATGTTTATCCTTTAAATAGTCAGTGTTGTAAAAAAGAATGCGTGTGCTTTTATTAAAAGGCATCCCATAGTAGTGCCCATCCCAATTGTTGGCTTTGCGGAACACCTCAACGATATCGTTTAGATCATCTTGGCTCCAGCCCACGGTGGCGTTTTCAATATACGGGGTGAGGTCTACGACGAGGTTGTTTTGGATATCATCGTTAATCCACTCTTCATAAGCTTGAGACATCGTCGGAAGCGTTTTGGACTTGGCCGCTGCGGTCAGTTTTTGTTGGAGGTCCCCGTATCCGCCTTGGCTGACGAGGGTTACTTTGATGTTGGTATGTTGTTTCATAAAGTCATCGGCGATTTTTTGGAGCGTCTCTTCGTGATGGCCGGTCATGGCATGCCAAAACGTGATCTCCACAGGCTTGGTTAGTTGCGTTAAGATCGACTCTGCATTGTTTGTCTCTGTAGACGCGTTGTTCGAACTCGATTGCTGGTTGGATGTTCCGGAGGGGCTGGATGTGTTCGACTGACCGCACGCTTGAAGCATGCTAAGGATGAGCGTAAGCGCGAGGATGGTTGATAAGAGTTTTTTTGTATAACGATGTTGTGTGGCCGTACCTTTTTGCATGAACTGTAATCCTCCTCATCGAATGTGTTTGCGTTCGATTGTTTTTGACTTGCATTGGTGACCCAATCCCATGGATTGAAGCGCCCCTCTTTTCATATAAAGCTCGTCAAAACGCGAGATCTGACATATCTCACCACCTTCCATAGCGGTCGGCTCTGGGTCATGCGTTGAGCCGTATCATTTATCCCTTAATCCCCGCCCTTGAAACGCCTTCAACGATATAGCGTTGCAGGATGAGGAATAAGATGATCATCGGTAAAATGACAAGCGTTGATGCGGCCATAAGCAGTTCGTAGATCGTACCGACATCCGTACGGAAGGCTGTTAGACCGACGGGAAGTGTACGCATCTCTTTGGAATTGGTGACGATGAGTGGCCATAGAAAGGCATTCCAGCTACCAATGGCTTTCAACAGGACGATGGTAATGATGGCTGGTTTGGCCAGTGGGACCATAACTTCCCATAGAAAACGGCTGTCTGAGCAACCATCCACTTTTGCAGCATAAGCCAGCTCTTTTGGAATGGATAAGAAATGTTGTCGCAGCAAAAAGATTGCAAAGACGCTTGCCAGCCACGGTACAATGAGCGCTTCATAACGATCGATCCACCCGAGCTTGGTCAGCGTCACAAAGTTGGGGATCAGCAAGACTTCTCCCGGCACCATCATCGTACCTAAAAGGATCGAAAAAAGGATATCGCGTCCGTAAAATTGAAGACGTGAAAAAGCATAGGCAGCAAGAATGGTTGTGATGAGTTCGCCGAGCGTCGAGAGGACAGTGACGATGACACTGTTTAGAAAATATCGACCGAGTGGGGCCACCCGCATCGCTTCTGCATAGTTCGACCATTGGATGGGATGAGGGATCCAAATCGGGGGCATGACCATGACCTGATTGGCAGGTTTTAAAGACGTTGAGATCATCCAGGCAAAAGGAAGAAGCATGAGAATGCCGCCTAAGCTTAAAAGAAGATAGATGGTCCCTTTGGATAGGGCGTCTCGCACGATGGATCCTCCTTTTTTTAATAATGTACGCGTCGTTTGCCGATATACAGTTGCAAAAGCGTTAAGATAAAAACGATAAGAAAGAGGATGTAGGCAGCGGCAGAGGCGACGCCATATTCTTGGTCACGATAAAACTTTTCAAAAATATAATAGACAACCGTGAGGGCGCTTCTTACCGGGCCCGGACGTCCATCAAAGAGCGCGTAAATCTCATCAAAGACTTTAAAGGAACCGATCACAGAAATAATAGAAATAAAAAAGGTCGTCGGGGATAAAAGCGGCCAGGTGATATGCCAAAAGCGGTCCCAGCGCGAAGCGCGGTCGATACGTGCGGCTAAGTAATAGTGTTCGGGGATATTTTGAAGGCCAGCCAAAAAAATGACGATGTTATAGCCGAGCCCTTTCCAGATGGCTAAAATGATCAGCGATGGCATGGCCCATTGCGGATCGGTCAACCACTTGATGGGGGAGATACCAAACCAACTAAGAAAATAATTTAAAAGACCGTATTCCGTGTGGAAGATCCAGCGCCAGACAATAGAGATGGCGACCACCGAAGTGACAAATGGGATAAAATAAACGGTTCGAAAAAAGCCGCGTAATTTGATGTTGGCATTGAGTAAAAGCGCGATGAATAAGGAGATAGCGATTGAGACAGGCACAACACCGAGCACAAAGATGAAAGTATTTCTTAGGGCGAGATGAAAATCGGCATCGTGAAGAAGAAATAGAAAATTGTCAAAACCGTAGCGGTAAACGATGTCGTTAAAATAATCGTAATCCGTATACAGACTCATGAGAAAGGAAGTGATGATTGGATAAATATTGAAGACGATGAGGATGATGAGTGCAGGTGCGAGGTACAGCAGCGCTTTTAAGGTTGTGGTCAACGATGGTTGCTGCATCGGTCTTCATACCTCTCTTCCTTGCGTGGCATGAATGGTCGAACTTTCTGTACGATGAGGCTCACTGTGAGTCATGATGCGTGTTCCGTCACGTCCAGAGAAGAAGAGCATGTGCTCTGGTCGTATCACAATGGTGACAGTTA
>JAVERJ010000100.1:0-7257 GCA_034007185.1 Candidatus Carbonibacillus sp.
GGAAATATTGCCAGGAGAAGTGTTGACCCCGGGGATGCGCATTAAAGCGATCATCACGCGCGTTGAAAAAGGTACAAAAGGGCCTGAAATTATTTTATCGCGCACCGATCCTGGTTTTTTAAGGCGGTTGTTTGAACGTGAAGTTCCGGAAATTTATGATGGAACCGTTGAGATTAAGGCCATTGCACGCGAAGCGGGCGATCGATCTAAGGTAGCGGTGTATGCCCGTGAACCGAATGTCGATCCCGTCGGTGCTTGTGTTGGCCCCAAAGGGGCACGTATTCAGGCGATTGTACAGGAATTGGCTGGAGAAAAGATCGATATCGTACGTTGGTCGAAGGACCCTGAAAGCTTTGTGGCCAATGCTTTGCAACCAGCAAAAGTTTTACATGTCGAAGTATTCGATGAAGAGAAGGCGACCCGGGTGATCGTGCCCGATCATCAATTGTCTTTGGCCATTGGGAAAAAGGGGCAAAATGCGCGATTGGCTGCCAAATTAACGGGTTGGAAGATTGACATTAAAAGTCAGTCGCAAGTATCGAGTGCGGAAGGAACATATCCGCTTCGTCCATCGTTCGTGTCAACAGAGGAGAACACGGAGCGGGAAGAGGACGCCATGATGACGGTAGATCCGAATCCTTAATGCTTGTTCGATCGTTTATTAAGTTTTGGGGCAGGGGGCTTGAAGATGACCGGTAAAACAAAAAAAATACCCATTCGCCGGTGCATCGCCTGCGGTGCACAAAAGCCCAAAAAAGAATTGGTGCGCATTGTACGTACGCCAGAAGGAACGTTGCGCATTGACAAGAAAGGTAAAGTATCTGGGCGGGGTGCCTATCTATGTCCAGAGGAAGCGTGTCTGAAGTTAGCGCTTAAGAAAAAGCTGATCGAGCGCGCCTTGGAAGTCTCGCTGACACCTGAATTTTTAACGGAACTCGAAAACCAGTGGAAAGAGATACTGGAGGAGCGGACCGAAGATGTTCGCTGACAAATTTTTTTCCACATTGGGACTTGCGCAGCGTGCCGGTAAGATTGCAAGTGGTGAAGACGCTGTCTTAGAAGCGCTCCGCACCTCCAAGGCATACCTTACGATCATTGCCGGTGATGCATCGGATCGCACAAAAAAAATGTTCCGAGATAAAAGCCGCACGTATGGTGTTCCAATGCTCGTCGTTTCCGATCGAACGCTTTTAGGAAAAGCGCTCGGTAAATCTGAACGGGTCGTGTTGGCTGTACTGGATGCCGGTTTTGCTGATCTCCTTAGGCGCTCAGGAGGTGACGCGGTTAACAAACCTTAAATCACACAATCGGGGGTGACTCGATGGCTAAATATCGTGTCTATGAATATGCAAAAAAGTTAAATATGTCCAGTAAAGAAATTATCACGATCTTGAAACGTCTGGACCTTCCTGTGAATAATCATATGAGTGTCGTCGATGAAGAAGCGCAAAACAAAATTGAACAGTTTTTTCAAGACATTAGACGCCGTGCTCAAGAAACGCGTATCAAAAAAGAGCTAGCGCAACAAAAGTTAAAAGAGTCAGCCCGGCAAACAGAGTCGGCAGAAAAAGGTGAGACGGTGAGCGGAACGAAAACCATTGAAGAGCAAAGCCAATCGGAAGTCAAAGCGCCCCAGTCGGCGCCCAATACGACCATCATACCTCAAGAAGCGTCAACTGCTGGGGCCAAAGCGGAACCAACGAACGTCAAACCACCTAAATCTGAGGATGCGCCAGCACCAGAGCAAAGTTCACCGGTGCAACAAGCCGATCAACCAGTGATGCAGCAAGCCGGCCAACCATTAGAAAAACAGGTGACGAGCCCGCAAAGACCATCTTACGAACAAAGAGAACGTCACACACAACGCCGGGAGACAGAGCGCACCGATCGTCGCCCAGCACCACGGTCGAATGATTATCATCGGGATGGGCGTGATCGAAAAAAAGATGATTCACCGCGTCCCGACTCGCGCGGCACATCATCTCGTCCTGCTGGCACACCGGCCATGGACAACAAACGGGAAGGTGCACGGGATAACGTTCGCAAGGATCGATATAAACCATCTGGATCGCGGGAGCGAGATGGTGGGGGATACCGCACGGATCATGCGTCGCGCAGCGACGGCACGTACCGTCAAGAAAGTTCGCGTTCAGGCGCTTCTTCTGGAGCGGGAACCAAACGTGATCGTCGGGGACTACCGATTCCACCCGCACCGATCGCTGAGGAGAAAAGTGAACCGACGCGTCGTCGTACGCAAAAAAAATCGCCCAAGGAGTTTGAATCGCGGAAGGAAGAAGTCAAAAAACCCGTCAAAAAGTTGGCGCTTAAAGAAAAGCTCCCGCTTCGTGATGCGCTCGACCTCGATGATGATCTCGCTCATGACGATTTTAAGACGGTCGCTCGCGGTAAAAAGCGTAATAAAAACCGTAAGCATAAAGACGTAACGTATGCCGAAGATAAAGTAACCCCCACCAAAATCGCCATTGGTGAGAGCGTGCAAGTGAGTGAATTTGCCCAGATGATCGGCAAAGAACCAGCTGAAGTCATTAAAAAATTATTCATGCTGGGCATCATGGCGACGATCAATCAAGACATTGATTTTGATGCAGCGACCCTTGTAGCGAGTGAATATGGGATTGAAGTTGAGAAGAAAGTCGTGCTTGATGAAGTCGAGTTTGAGACGATTGAAGAACAAGACGACCCTGAGGCGCTGATGCCACGTCCCCCAGTGGTGACGATTATGGGGCACGTGGATCATGGGAAGACGACGCTTCTCGATGCGATTCGTAAGACGCGTGTTGTGCAGACGGAAGCAGGGGGCATTACCCAACACATCGGTGCCTATCAAGTAGACGTCGGCGATAAAAAAATTACGTTTCTTGATACACCCGGTCACGAAGCGTTTACTTCGATGCGTGCACGGGGGGCCAAAGTAACCGACATTACCATCCTCGTTGTTGCTGCTGATGACGGCGTCATGCCCCAGACAGTCGAGGCGATCAACCATGCTCGCGCTGCTGATGTGCCCATCATCGTAGCAGTTAATAAGATCGATAAACCGACGGCTAATCCTGATCGGGTCATGCAGGAACTTTCTGAACATGGACTCATTCCGGAAGCATGGGGCGGCGATACGATTTTTGTGCCCGTCTCGGCCTTAAAAGGTCAAGGCATCGACGAACTTTTAGAAATGATTCTCCTCGTTACCGAACTTAAAGAGCTTAAAGCCAACCCCAATAAACGGGCGCGAGGTACGGTGATCGAAGCGAAACTTGATCGAGGGCGTGGTCCGGTGGCGACGGTCCTCGTGCAAAATGGCACACTTAAAGTCGGTGATGCGCTTGTCATCGGTACGACCTATGGGCGTGTTCGATCCATGCATAATCATTTGGGAGAACGGGTGCAAGAAGCACCACCCTCCACACCGGTGGAGATCACGGGACTCGAAAGCGTTCCGCAAGCTGGCGATCAATTTATGGTGTTTGAAGATGATGCCAAAGCGCGCTCCATTGCCGAAGAACGCGCGCTCAAGAAACGCGAACAAGAGCTGCGCAAGAAAAACGTCAGCCTCGATGAGCTCTTTAGTCAAATTAAAGAAGGCGATACCAAAGAACTCAACCTCATTATCAAAGGTGATGTGCAAGGGTCGGTCGAAGCGCTTCGTGCTTCCATTGAGAAAATTAAAGTCGAAGGTGTGCGCGTCGGGATCATTCATACAGGCGTGGGGGCGATCAATGAATCGGATGTCATGCTCGCCAAAGCGTCCAATGCGGTCATCATCGGCTTTAACGTACGTCCCGATGCCAATGCTCGCGTCAGTGCGGAACGAGAAAAAGTTGACATTCGCCTATACAGCGTGATTTATAAAGCGATCGAAGAACTGGAAGCGGCATTAAAAGGGATGCTCGATCCTGTCTATGAAGAAAAAATCATCGGTCAAGCAGAAGTACGTCAGACGTTTCACGCTTCTAAAATCGGGACGATCGCTGGTTGTTATGTCACAGGTGGAATCATTCGTCGAGACGCAGGCGTGCGCATTATACGTGACGGCATCGTCATATACGAAGGCAAGATTGATTCTTTAAAACGCTTTAAAGATGACGCCAAGGAAGTCGCACAAGGCTATGAATGCGGGATAACCATACATGGTTATAACGACATTAAAGAAGGTGACGTCCTGGAAGCCTTTATTCTTGAGACCGTTGAACACGTATAAGATGTGAGCATGGGCTGCGAATGGGATACAGCAAGGTCTAGCAGTAAAAGCGTTTCACACGTTCACTATGTTCATAAGGTGTGATAAAAAATGGCAAATGTGCGCATACAACGGTTGCAAGAACAGATAAAAAAAGAATTAGGTGTACTGTTGCAGCAGGATCTGAAAGACCCTGGGATTGGCTTTACGACGGTCACGGGTGTTGAACTTTCTGGTGATCTCAAATTCGCTAAGATCTATATCAGTGTCATGGGTGATGAGACGCAAGAAGAAGCAGCACTTACGGCACTGAAACGGGCTCAAGGTTTTTTGCGGAGCGAGCTTGGACGGCGTGTTCCAATGCGTCATATTCCGGAACTCTTGTTCAAACTCGATCATTCCCTTGATTACGGCATGCGCATTGAGCAGGTTCTCAAAGAAATCAAAAAAGATCCTGAAGAAAAGATACCCAAAGAGACATCAGATGATCCCTTGTCCTAAAGGCTGCCATGTGAGCATGGCCGATTAACGTTTGATATGGGGGGGATGGGCATGGAAGATCAAGGACGCGTACGTTCGGAGCGATCGCCACGGATCGATCAGCGTGCAGAAAGCGAAACAACAAAATTGCAGGCATCGCTTCAAGAAGGCGAAGCATGGGTTTTCTATCAATGGCTAAGACGTCTTGAAGGAGAAAAAGTGCTCGTCCTTTCACATGTGCGACCTGATGGGGATGCCCTTGGAGCACAAACAGCGATCGCTCAGATACTCAAGCTTTTTCATATTGAGCCGGTCCTTGTGAATGAAGACTCCCCACCTCGACGCTTTGACTATCTACCCAACTATCATGACATGCGACAACCCGGTGATGCAGCATGCGCTGATAACACCTTTCATCATGTTATATTTGTCGATGCTGCTGATCTTCTTCGTGTTGGCAAGGCCAACTTGATGGTAGCGCCCTACGCAGAGATCGTCAACATCGATCATCATGCGACCAATGATCGTTATGGGCATATCAACATCGTTCAGCCGGAAGCTTCATCGACTTGCGAAGTCATTTATGATTGGATTCGGACGATCAATCTGCCGGTCTCAGGCGAACTGGCGACATGTCTTTATACAGGATACCTCACCGATACAGGTGGTTTTCGCTATCAAAATACAACACCCAAGGTTTTGCGTGATGCGGCCGAACTCGTTCAGTTCGGCGCAAGTCCATATGACGTTGCCGAACATGCCCTAGAAATGTTGAGCTGGGAAAAACTCTTATTGCTTCAAAAGTCTCTCGCCACGTTAGAGCTTTTTGCTTCTGGAAAGATCGCTGTTCTAGAAGTCTCTGAGGCCATGCTTGAAGAAAGCGGTGCCAGCTTCGATGATACGGAAGGACTTGTCCATTATGGCCTCAACATTGAAGGTGTAGAAGTCGCGGCCCTTTTCCGCGAACAGGCGGACGGTATCAAAGTCTCTCTCCGTTCGCGTCGCCATGTCGATGTGAGTAAAGTCGCTCAACAGTTCGGTGGTGGCGGGCATGTTCGCGCTGCTGGGCTGACACTTCATATGTCGTTGAGCGACGCCAAGCGGAAGATGGTTGAAACACTGATGAACGTCTTAAATCATGGTTTTTAACGGGATGGATGATGGTGCGACCATGCAATCATTCTTCAACGGTTGGCTCGTTATTGATAAACCAGCCGGTATGACATCGTATGATGTGATCCGTCGCCTCAAACGGTTTTTGCCAAAAACGCTAAAAATAGGCCATGCGGGGACGCTCGATCCGATGGCCACCGGTGTTTTACCGATCGCCTTAGGGCAGGCCACGCGTCTCATTGAATATGTACATGCCCATCCCAAGGCTTATATCGCACGTTGGATCGGTGGCTCACGAACAGATACAGAAGATTTTACGGGTAACGTCATCGAAGCACTTCCGTCTGATATGTTACGCCAACTGTTTACGAACTATCGTGCAGACGATATACGACGAGCGTTTTACGGTATGATCGGTGTCTATCGGCAAACACCGCCGATGGTTTCAGCGCGCAAGGTCGGTGGAAAACGTCTATATCAACTTTCTCGCGCCGGTATGGTTATCCCGCGTGCGAGTCGACCGGTGCTCATTTATACTTTGCGCATCATGGCCATATCTTTGGATCGCGATCCGCCCACCGTTGATTTTTATGTGCGGACGTCCCAAGGCACATATATTCGCACGCTGATTCAAGATATCGGAATAAAACTCGGCATACCCGCCCATCTCGGTGCTTTACGACGCACAGAAGGCGGTGGGTTTACACTGAGGGCGGCCCGTCCTTTAGCGCACGTTTTAGAACTTTTAGAAGACGATCCCGATGCATGGCAGACGCTGCTTTATCCGCTTCATACTCCGCTTCGAGGCATACCATTACGTCTTCCCGATACTTATGTGCCATCGATTCAAAACGGTCGCCTATTATACTTAAAAAAAGAGGATGTCCATGCATGGTCCATGCAAGCGTTTTTAGCCAGTGACCATCCGCATATACCGCCGCATAGTCTGATTCAACTGATTGATGAAAATGGCCATCTGCTTGCTCTGTATCGTATGATGGGTGAAGAGGAAAAGACATATGTCTTGAAAGCAGAAAAAGTTTTTCCGACCGCTTGATGACGGTCGGTCCAAGGGGGGACGCTAAGACAATGTATGTGGAACGCTTAGACCTTGGATCCGGCGGAGTTCAACCGATCGTCTCTAACCCACCGGCTCAAAGTGTTGCGACCATCGGTACATTTGATGGTGTCCATCGTGGTCATCAGGTTCTGATTCAAGAGACGATCCAACGTTCAAAACAACTCGGAGTAGCGTCTATTCTGATTACGTTTGATCCTCATCCCCGTGCTGTTCTAAAAGGAGCTACAGATTGGGCGTATCTCACACCGCTTAAGGAAAAAATTGACGTTCTTAAGACCATGGGACTCGATCGGCTTTATATCATCCATTTTACGCCTGAAGTCGCTGCACTTACCCCCCGTGATTTTATTGAAACATTTCTCGTGCCCCTTCATATTCGACATTATGT
>JAVERJ010000101.1:0-7183 GCA_034007185.1 Candidatus Carbonibacillus sp.
AGAAATGACGCGTTTTCGGAAGTTATCCAACGTGGGAAATCATTTGTCTCACCTTTGGTCGTCTTGTATGTAAAAAAAGTTGATGCATCCGAACCGTGTCGCGTTGGTTTTTCTGTCGGGAAAAAAGTGGGTCCTGCCGTGCGCCGTAACTACTATAAACGCGTCTTAAGGGAAATTTTTCGCAAGATTGAACCGCATCTCCGTTGCGGTTATGAGCTCGTTTTCATCGCCCGTCCGGCTATACAGACAGCGTCCTTTTCGGAGATTGAAGGTCAGGTGCTGACATTGCTAAAAAAAGCGCGTTTAATCGTCAAGGAGGATGAGCGATGAAAAAGATTCTCCTTTTGTTCATACGTCTGTATCAACGGTTGATTTCACCATTGAAACCACCGACGTGTCGCTATTATCCGACGTGTTCTCATTATGCTTATGAAGCTGTTTATCGTCATGGCGCATGGAAAGGTGGTTATTTGGCCATCTCACGTATCCTTCGCTGTCATCCTTTTGCCAAGGGTGGCGTTGATCCGGTGCCAGAGACATTTATTTTTCTACCAAAGCAAATGACCCACAGCCATCGTGATCCGTAATGTTTTCGCAACCATGGGTCGATGGTCAATGATGATCGAGCAAAAACCATGCCTTTGAGGAAGGAGTTTGTATATGCGTCGTCGTTCACGTTGGATCATTGTTTTTACTATGATCTTCCTCGTTTTTTTGTTGAGTGGTTGTAATATGAACGCTGCGCCCGATCCACGGAATGGGTTTTGGGATGCTTTTTTCGTCTATCCGATTACGCTTCTTATCGAGTGGTTTCATTCGTATTTGTGGGGTTCATATGGCCTTGCGATATTAGCTGTGACCATTTTGATTCGCTTGCTCCTTTTGCCACTTGCCGTGAAACAGACGAAAAGTATGGCAGAGGCTCAAAAACTCCAACCTGAAATCATGAAAATTAGAGAAAAATATAAAAAAGAGCCACAAAAGATGAACGAAGCAGTCATGAAACTTTATCAAGAACACGATGTCAATCCTATGGCCGGTTGCTTACCAACGCTCGTTCAACTCCCGATTTTGTTTGGATTGTATCATGCTGTTTTACGTGATCCGAATATTAAAGCAGGACAATTTTTATGGCTTTCCTTAGGTTCGCCAGATCATCTTTTCATTCTCCCCATCTTAGCAGGGTTGTCGCAATTTTTTTCCCTTTATGTCACATATAAAGTGAATCCCATGTATAAAAGTGGTGCGATGCCTCAAGCTGCCAGCCAAATGAAAATGATGATGGTCATCATGCCCTTTTTTATCGTTTTCATCGCTTGGAATTTACCGTCTGCCTTACCCTTATATTGGGTCTATACAAACTTAATGACAGCGCTTCAGGCGGTGCTCCTCCGGAACTATTATCATATTCCGAAAGTTGAAGAGGCGTCATCAAAATGATGGAACTTGAGCATATTTTTACTGGTAAAGATATTCGTGAAGCGACGGAACATGGTCTCCGCACCCTCAATCTCCAACCGGATGCGGTCGATGTCCAAGTGCTGGATGAAGGCAGACGTGGGTTGTTTGGTGCGCTCGGCGCACGTCCAGCAAAGGTCAAGCTTATGGTTCATGCACCATATGTCTTATTAAAGTTTATTGAATCGTGGATCGAGCTGACAAAAATGTCTCTTCATCTCTATGCAGAGGTTCGAGACAAGCGGTTGGAATTACGCATCGAAGGTGACGATGCACCATATTTTGTTGGAAAACACGGTCATACCATTCGCGCCTTACGTCATCTTTTTCTAACGGTTGCTCGGCAACGTGCATTACACATTGAATTAGATCTTGATGTCGCCGGGTATGTTAAACGAAGACGCGGCATGCTCATCCAAATGGCTCGAGATAAAGCTGAAAAAGTCAAACAAACAGGACTCAGTATTCGACTCATGCCCATGCAAGCAGATGAACGGCGGATGATTCATATGGCTTTGCAACACGATCCTGACGTTGAAACGTACAGTGTAGGTGTAGAACCGGCACGCTATGTCGTCATTCGTAAAAGACAAACTCGGTTTTCTTCTGACCGTAAGAGGTGAAACGATGCAAGACGATACCATTGCTGCCATTGCAACCCCCCTTGGTGAAGGGGGTATTGCCATTATTCGGGTCAGTGGTCCTCAAGCCATCGCTTTTGTGGATCCTCTGTTCCGCGGTCGCCGCTCGCTCAAACAGCAAAAAAGTTTTACACTCCAGTATGGGGAATTGCTGGATGAGGAAGGTCGTCTTTTGGATGAGGTCCTCATCTCTGTCATGCGGGCTCCTAAAAGTTTTACGCGCGAAGATGTTGTTGAAATTAATATTCACGGCGGGTTACGGCTTGCTGAGCGTGTTATGGAAAGCCTTTTAAAACGTGGTGTGCGTTTGGCTGAACCTGGAGAGTTCACCCTGCGTGCTTTTTTAAATGGAAGAATTGATTTATCTCAAGCGGAGGCAGTCATCGATCTGATTCGTGCAGAAAACGATACAGCGCTACGAGCGAGTATTGAACAGTTACGCGGGGGTTTACGGCAACGAATTGTAGCGTTTCGTGAAAAACTCCTTTATTTGATGGCGGAGATGGAAGTGCATTTGGATTATCCGGAACATGACGAACCAGAAGCGACATATGAGAAAGTCGATCACGCACTCCATGCTTTAGTTTTGGAAATGGAAGGGATGATCGATGAAAGCCAACGGACAAAAGTGTTGAGGGAAGGTCTTAAAACAGCGATTATCGGTCGACCTAATGTTGGTAAGTCTTCTCTTTTGAATATGCTCTCGCGTCGGGAAAAAGCTATTGTCACGGACATTCCGGGAACAACGCGGGATGTTATTGAAGAGACCATTTTCTTAGGCGGTATTCATTTACGTCTGGTTGATACTGCTGGTTTGCGGCAAACAGACGATGTCATTGAAAAAATTGGTATTGAACGGTCGCGTCAAGCCATTCAAGAAGCAGCGCTCATTTTGGCTGTTTTTGATCGTTCTGAATCACTCACACCAGAAGATCAAGCGCTTTTACAAGAGCTTGCTCATTTTTCACAGCCGTTGATCTATGTTCTTAATAAAAGCGATCGACCAGCCGTTTTGGATGAACAAGCACTTTTGGTGTATCGCAAAGCACCCGTGGTTTCGGTATCTGCTCAAGCAAAAATCGGTGAGGAAGAACTTGAACAAGCACTTCTTAACTTGTTGGGGTGGGGTGAGATCAGTCCGGATCAAGCGCGGTATATCGCCAATCAAAGACATCTCGATCTTTTGCAAAAAAGTGTCCGCGCGCTTCACGATGCACTGGAGGCTAGCGAGATGCGTGCACCATATGACATGATTTTAATCGATTTACGCAGTGCGTATGCAACATTAGGAGAAATGATTGGAGAAGCAGTGGATGACGATGTGATCCGGGCCATTTTTTCTAACTTTTGCCTCGGGAAGTAATCGCTCAAGTATTCGAAGATCTCACCATCCATGGTCAAAGGTCAGCGTGTGATGAAAGGAGTGAAGGACGTGTATGATGCTGGACATTACGATGTCATCGTTGTAGGGGCGGGGCATGCTGGGGTGGAAGCTGCGTTGGCCTCGGCGCGCATGGGAAAAAAAACGCTTGTTTTAGCGATCAGTTTGGATCATGTTGCTTTTATGTTTTGTAACCCATCAATCGGTGGACCCGCTAAAGGCCATGTGGTACGAGAAATTGATGCCCTGGGTGGGGAGATGGGTCGTGCCATTGATGCGACATATATTCAGTTGCGTATGCTCAACACAGGCAAAGGACCTGCCGTTCGCGCGCTTCGGGCGCAAGCGGATAAATATGCTTATAGTTCATATATGAAGCAAAAACTTGAACAGACGCCACATCTAACGCTTCGTCAAGCAATGGTTGAAACATTATGGATCGAAGACGGTGTCATCAAAGGTGTCGTGACGCGTACCGGTGCACGATATGGGGCCCGTGCCGTCGTTTTGACAACGGGTACGTATTTGCGTGGACGTATTATCATTGGGGAACTTGCTTACGAGAGCGGACCCAATCACACACAACCATCGATCGAACTTGCACATGATCTTATGCGCCATGGGTTTCATCTTGTGCGTTTTAAAACAGGGACGCCGCCCCGTGTGGATGGTACAACCATTGATATAACGGAATTAGAAGAACAACCAGGTGATGAAAAACCTCAATTTTTTTCTTATGAGACCCAAGAACCACTCCCGTATCCACAACTATCGTGTTACTTGACGTATACCACATCTGAATCTCACCAACTGATTGAACAAAATTTATATCGAGCACCGCTTTATTCTGGAACGATCGAAGGGATTGGTCCGCGATATTGCCCGTCTATTGAAGATAAAATTGTTCGTTTTGAAGGGAAACCGCGTCATCAAATTTTTCTTGAACCGGAAGGCCGTCATACGCGTGAGGTCTATGTTCAAGGGCTTTCGACGAGTCTACCCGAAGACGTTCAGCTCGCTTTGCTGAGGTCCATTCCTGGATTGGAGTCGGCCGAGATGATGCGACCGGGTTATGCCATTGAATATGATGCACTGGACCCAAGGGAACTTTGGCCTTCATTGATGACTAAAAAAATTCACGGTCTGTTTACGGCTGGTCAAATTAATGGTACATCAGGTTATGAAGAAGCAGCTGGACAAGGGCTGATGGCTGGGATCAATGCTGCGCTTTATGTGGATCAAAAAGAACCATTTATTTTAAAACGTTCTGAGGCATACATCGGTGTGATGATCGATGATCTTGTCACAAAAGGTGTCGATGAACCGTATCGTCTGTTGACGTCAAGAGCGGAATACCGACTTTTGCTTCGCCATGACAATGCCGATAAGCGTCTTACGCCTTATGGTTATCGTTTGGGATTAATTTCTGAATCGCGCTATGCAGCGTTTTTGGATAAATGGTCGCAAGTGGAGCGCGAAATAACGCGTCTTAAAGAGACCGTCTTGAAGCCCGATACGAAAACCAATGCCCATCTACAAGCACTTGGGACCGAGCCGATGGTCAATGCGTTATCGCTTGCCGATCTTCTTCGTCGACCCGAGGTCACTTATGAACTTGTGCGTGCATTAGCTCCAGCACCGTATGACGTGTCGCCTTTGATCGAAGAACAGGTAGAGATAGAATTGAAATATGCTGGGTATATAGAGAAACAACGCCAACAAGTAGAAAAACAAAAAAAATTAGAGCACAAACGGCTTTCCCCACACCTTGACTATGCTTCGATCCCCGGACTTTCTACCGAAGGACGACAAAAACTGATGGCTGTCTCACCGCTTACGGTTGGTCAAGCGGCCCGCATTCCTGGTGTGACGCCAGCCGACATTTCTATTTTGCTTGTTTATTTGGAGCAACAAGGGAAAATGCTGCCTGAGACATCGAAAAGTAGGTGAGTCACAGGTGCCCAACGTATCGTTTCATGCGTGGCTTGAAGCCTATGGGGTGAAGGTAACAGAGACACAAATCGCTCAATTCAGTCGTTATTTAGAGCTTCTTTTAGAGTGGTCGGAACGTATGAATTTAACAGCGATTCGTGAACCACGGTCGATCATGATCAAACATTTTTTTGATTCTTTGACGCCTGCTTTAAGCCCCCACTTCGTGCCGACAGGAAGTCTGCTCGACGTTGGGACAGGGGCAGGCTTTCCAGGTTTACCCCTTAAAATACTGTTTCCTGAGCTTCGTGTTGTTCTACTTGATGCAACCAAAAAGCGAATCATGTTTTTAGAAGCTGTCCGTTCGAGTCTCCACATAGAAGGCCTTGAATTGATCCATGGCCGTGCTGAATTGCTGGCCCATGACAAACGATATCGCGAACAATTTGATCAAGTGACAGCGCGAGCAGTGGCATCGCTGCCCGTTTTATTGGAGTATACCTTACCGTTTGTTCGGCCGGGTGGTCATCTTTTTCTTCTGAAAGGACCCTCGGTTCAACAAGAATTAGAGGACAGTCATTCTATTGTCTCCTTATTGGGTGGAGCGGCGCTTACCGAACAGTCTGTTTTTTTACCTGAAGGACAAGGCGAGCGGCGGATTTTGTGGTATAAGAAGGTGCTGCAAACACCAAAGCAATATCCACGAAAGGTCATTCATAAAAAACATTAAAAACCATTCGTCGCTACGATGAAGATCACAGTGTTTCACGTGAAACAATTTTATGGGAGTGGCAGGATTTTTAAACGTGCATCGCGAATGAGTAAGAAACAAATATCGTATGGTTCAATCGATCGCCAGGATAGATGATCATCAACGTGGCAGGAGAGGAGGAAGAGGCGTGCGAGACTATGTCGCTCGTTTTTTTGGTGGGGGAAAAGAGCGTCTTGAGGCGCATTCTTTAGAACAAGAAAAGGTAGAACGTTTACCGCTTGAAAAGATTGCCCCCAATCGGTATCAGCCCCGACGTACCTTTGATGCGGAGCCTTTAGAAGAATTGGCGCAATCGATGTCGACCTATGGTCTCTTACAGCCTATCATTGTCCGCCCCCTGCCTGACGATGCTTCTCATGCGTATGAACTTGTCGCTGGTGAAAGACGATATCGCGCTGCAAAACATCTTGGATGGCATGATATACCAACCATCGTCCGTCAGATGTCGGATGTCGAAGCTGCATCGCTGGCCTTGATTGAAAATTTACAGCGAGAAGCCTTAAATCCTTTGGAAGAAGCCGAAGCATACAGTGAACTGATGCGCTTATATGATTTGACTCAAGAAGCCCTTGCACAACGCCTCGGCAAAGGACAATCGACGATCGCCAATAAGCTGCGTCTTTTACAACTGCCTGATTTTGTGAAACAAGGACTCATAAAACGGCTTATTACGGAACGGCATGCCCGGGCGCTTTTACCCTTAAAAGATGACGAACGGTTGGCGTCGTTTTATGCTGCGATGGTCGAGGGTGGCTGGACGGTTAAAGAGACGGAAAGACGATTGCAACAGTTGTTGCAACCGAAAGAAAAAAAACATCGTTTGGGTAAATCGATTCCACGCGATCTGCGCCTTGCGGTCAATACCATTCGTCAATCCGTGCAGATGGTTGAAGAAACAGGTCTTGCAATTCATTTGGATGAGATGGATGACGATGATTATTATGTCTTCATGATTCGATTACCAAAAAAACCTCAGCAAAAACGTTCCTAGCAATGACG
>JAVERJ010000102.1:0-7125 GCA_034007185.1 Candidatus Carbonibacillus sp.
TAGCTGGTAGGCGTCGAAACTTGCAGATATATCCTTATATTTCAATAGTTTTGCAACGAAGCAGATGCACAAAGATAATTGTAAGCTTTCTCAAAATTTGGCTAATAATAAAATCATAAGCACCGTGCCAATCCACAGACTAACAACTTGTTACGAGCCAGCCAAGAATAATGCGATGAATAATGCGGGTTATGTAGAAGAAAACCCTAAGTACAAAATGGCAAAAATACTTGAGAGGATAATAGAACCCGAGCGTATCATTATCTTCAGAGTACCATGGATGAACGATAAAGGAGAAGTTCAAGTAAACAGAGGTTTTAGAATTGAGATGAATAGTGCGATTGGTCCCTATAAGGGAGGTATTCGTTTTCACCCTACAGTAAATCTTGGCATTTTAAAATTTTTAGCATTCGAGCAAGTATTTAAAAACTCATTAACAACTCTGCCAATGGGTGGTGGAAAAGGAGGTTCAGATTTTGACCCAAAAGGTAAAACCGATGCTGAGGTAATGCGTTTCTGTCAAAATTTTATGGCTGAACTATTTCGCCATATAGGTCCCGACACCGATGTACCTGCAGGCGATATTGGAGTTGGTGGTCGTGAAATCGGATTTATGTTCGGGATGTATAAAAAACTCCGCAACGAATTTACAGGTGTCCTTACCGGCAAGGGTCGTGAATGGGGTGGTTCTCTTATTCGCCCCGAAGCCACAGGATACGGTTGCGTATATTTTGCTCAAGAAATGCTTAAAACTAAAGGCGATGATTTTGAAGGTAAAACAGTATGTATCTCAGGATCAGGTAATGTTGCTCAATTTGCAACCGAAAAAGTTACAGAGCTTGGCGGAAAAGTAGTTACTCTTTCCGACAGTTCCAGGTACATTTATGACCCAGACGGTATAGACTCTGAAAAACTTGCCTACGTAATGGAACTTAAAAACGTAAGACGTGGACGTATAAAAGAATATGCTGACAAATACGGAGTTAAATATGTTGATGGCAAAAGACCATGGGGCGAGATATGCGATGTAGCTCTACCTTGCGCTACCCAAAATGAAATAAATGGAGAAGAAGCCAAAACTCTTATAAAAAATGGCTGTATTTGCGTTTCGGAAGGGGCAAATATGCCAAGTACTCCCGAAGCAATGGAAGAATATATCGAAAACAAAATTCTTTATGGTCCGGGTAAAGCAGCAAATGCAGGAGGTGTTGCTGTTTCTGGCTTAGAAATGAGCCAAAACTCATTGCGTTTATCGTGGACAAGAGAAGAGGTTGATCAGCGTTTACACCAAATAATGAAAGACATCCATGCAACTTGTGTTAAATTTGGAACTAAAGATGACGGTTTTGTTAACTACGTTGACGGAGCAAATATCGGAGGTTTTGTAAAAGTTGCCGATGCAATGCTAGCTCAAGGCATTGTTTAGTTCCTGCTTCTATGTTTTAAAAAAAAGGGAGCTTTCTGCTCCCGTTTTTTAACAATAAATTATCTTTAAGATTTAATTTTATAAACTACCCGATATGAGAGTAAAAAGAATTCCAAACAAAGAAACCCCAAAACCAGATATAAAAGAGAACTTTGATTTATCTAAGTTGGATATACTAATTGACAGCTTAAAAAACAAAAGAGGAAATTTAATTCCTTTACTCCAAGGAACACAGAATTTATTCGGGTATTTACCACGAGCAGCTTTTGAACGTATTGCAGAAAAAACCGATCATCAACTAAGCGAAATGTACGGAGTAGCAAGTTTTTATACTCAATTTAGATTAAATCCTGTAGGTAAATATATTATCAAAGTATGCCATGGAACCGCTTGTCATGTACAAAACGCTACAGCTATTACAGAAGCGATACAAGAAGAACTAAATGTTGAAGACGGAAAAACCACAAGCGACAATCTTTTTACTTTAGAATCGGTTGCATGTTTAGGATGTTGTTCGTTAGCACCTGTAATGATGATAAACAATGAAACTTATGGTAAACTCACAGGTAAATCATGTGTGAAAATTATAAAGGAGATAATAAGAAAAGAAAAAGAGCTTAACGAAAATATTAAACCATAATTATGGAAAAGACTAAAATTATTGTAGGACTTGGCAGTTGCGGCATTGCTGCAGGAGCCAATAAAACTTACAACAAATTGCTTGAATTAAAAAAATCAGGTAAGTATAAATTCGAACTAGGCAAAACAAGCTGCATTGGAATGTGTTATAATGAACCACTTGTAGAAATAGTTGACAGCAATGGTTCTATTATTTATGGTAATGTAGATGAATCAAGAGTTGAGAATATTTTAAACAAGCATCTATTAAATAATGAACTAAAAAAAGACAGTGTAGTTTACGGTAATTATTTTGAAGGTAGCGATCAGAGTTTTTTAGATGATCAAGTTAAAATTGCCCTGCGTAATTGTGGCTACATAGACCCTGAAAATATCGAAGAAGCAGAGGCTAAAGGTGCATATTCAGCAATAAAAAAAATTGCTAATGATAAATTGTCGCAAGATCAAGTAATTCAAGAAATACTTGATTCAGGTTTAAGAGGAAGGGGTGGAGCAGGATTCCCTACCGGCAAAAAGTGGCAATTTGCAAAAATGTATCAAAGCGATGAAAAGTATGTAATTTGTAATGCCGACGAAGGGGATCCCGGAGCTTTCATGGATCGCTCCTTACTAGAAGGCGACCCACACACAGTAATAGAAGGCATGTTGATTTGCGCCTATTCGATTGCAGGGACAAGTGGTATTATTTACTGCAGGGCAGAATATCCGCTTGCAATTAAAAGATTAAATATCGCAATAAATCAAGCTCGCGAAAAAGCTTATCTTGGAAAAAATATCTTTGGGATAAAAGATTTCAATTTCGATATTTATGTCAAAGAAGGTGCCGGTGCTTTTGTATGTGGCGAGGAAACTGCACTAATAGCCTCTATTGAAGGTAAACGAGGAATGCCAACAAAACGACCTCCCTTTCCTGCCGAATCCGGATTATGGAATAAACCTACTAACATAAATAATGTTGAAACCTTTAGCAACATTCCGTGGATAATATCTAATGGAGCAAAAAAATTTGCATCCTATGGAACAGAAAAGTCAAAAGGCACAAAAGTTTTTGCATTAACAGGAAAAATCAAACATGGAGGTCTTGTAGAAGTACCTATGGGTATTACAGTGCATGACATAATTTATAAACTCGGTGGCGGAATTCAGGAGAACAAAAAATTTAAAGTCGTTCAACTGGGAGGTCCTTCCGGTGGATGTATTCCTGCAAGTTTAGATAACACAATAATAGATTATGATTCGGTAAACGCTACCGGTGCTATTATGGGCTCGGGAGGGATGGTTGTAATGGACGAAACTACCTGTATGGTTGATATAGCACGATTCTTTCTAAGCTTTACTGTTAAAGAATCTTGTGGTAAATGCACATTTTGTAGAATTGGAACTAAACGAATGTTAGAAATCCTTGAACGAATTTGCGATGGAGAAGGAGTTGACGGAGATATTGAAAAACTTGAAGAACTTTCGATTCAGATTAAAGAAAACTCTCTTTGCGGACTCGGACAAACAGCTCCAAACCCCGTTCTTACTACAATAAAATATTTCCGAAACGAATACGAAGCTCATATCTACGATAAAAAATGTCCGGCTAAAGTTTGTAAAAAACTTATAACCTATAAAATAAACGAAGAAAATTGTACCGGTTGTACAGTATGTGCAAAAAATTGTCCGGTAAATGCAATTTCAGGAGAACGCAAACAAATACATTTCATCGATCAAGACTTATGTATCCATTGCGGAGTATGCTATACAAAATGTAACTTCAATGCTATTGATCTTTTATAAATCATCTAATCAAGAAAAATTAAAACTATGATTAAAGTAAGCATAGATAACAAACAATATGAAGCTAAAGTGGGCGAGACCATTTTGCAAGTAGCCCAAAGAAACGGAATAAAAATCCCAACATTGTGCCACGACGAAAGATTAAAACCTTACTCATCATGCTTTGTATGTGTAGTTGAAGTTGAAGGAATGAAAAATATGCAACCATCCTGTTCTACTCTGGTAGCTGATGGCATGGTAGTACATACAAAAAATGATAAAGTAAAAAAAGCTCGGAAAACTGCATTAGACTTAATTATGAGCAATCATTATGCCGATTGCGTAGGTCCTTGCAAATTAACTTGTCCGGCACATGTAGATGTGCAAGGTTATATCAGTCTTATAGAAAAAGGACAATATAGCGAAGCAATAGGATTAATAAAAGAAAAAAATCCATTACCGGCAATTTGTGGAAGAGTTTGTGTAAGACCCTGCGAACTTAAATGTCGTCGCAATTTGCTTGAAGGCACAGGAGTTGGGGTTGATTATCTTAAAAGGTTTGCGGCTGATAAAGACTTAAGCTCAGACCACCATTATAAGCCGGATGTTGCTCCATCAACAAATAAAAAACTTGCAATTATCGGAACTGGGCCAGGAGGTCTATCAGCAGCTTATTGGTTGCAAATAAAAGGACATCAATGCGATATTTACGAAGCAATGCCCGAACCCGGTGGTTGGCTACGTTATGGCATCCCTGAGTATAGATTACCAAACGATGTACTTGACAAAGAAATTGATACAATTACTGAACTTGGAGTTAGAATATTCTCCAATCAAAAGTTAGGAGACAATTTAAGCTATGCCAAACTTAAAGATAAATATGATTCAATAATTCTAACAATCGGTTCGCAAAAGGGAACACTAATGCGTACTCCCGGCGAAGAAACTGGCAATGTATTTTCTGGAATAGATTTTCTTCGTAATATGCAAGCAACCGGTAAAAGAGCAAATTTTACCGGAAAAACAGTAGCTGTAGTAGGCGGTGGAAACACTGCAATGGACTGTTGCCGAACTGCAATACGCTGTAATGCAGAAAAGGTTTATGTAGTTTATCGCCGTACCGAGCATGAAATGCCCGCAAACCCTATTGAAATTCATGAATCAAAAGTTGAAGGCGTTGAGTATCTGTTTCTTACAAACCCAGTAAAAGTTAACAGCGAAAATGGGGTAGTAAAATCTGTAACTTTGATTAAAATGGAACTTGGCGAACCGGATAATTCAGGAAGAAGACGACCAGTTGAAGTTCCGGGCTCTGAATTTGATTTAGAAGTAGATTACATTCTTGCAGCAATAGGTCAAAAAACTGATGTAAACTTTATAAAAGATATTAATAACCATACTACAACAGGAGAATTAAAAATCAATAAGTGGGGTAACTTGGATGCAGACCCTAATACATTACAAACTGGTATTCCTAACATTTTTGCTGCAGGTGATGGAGTAAGTGGTCCCGCAACAATTATTGAAGCAATTGCCCAAGCACAAATTGTATCGCATAGTGTTCACCAGTATTTGATGGGAGAAGAATTAAGCCCGCTTGAAGAAGAATTTGTTAGCAAAAAGGATAATTTTAATATTCAAGACGAGAATGAATATAAAGGGCATTTCGAAATGCAACTTAGAAAAGAAATGCCTGTGCTTGAAGCTAAGGAAAGAAAAAATTTTAATGAAGTAGAATTAGGTTATAATAATGACCAAATAGCAATAGAAGAAACTGCAAGATGCCTTGAATGTGGTTGCTCTGAATTCTTTAATTGCGATTTGCAGGTTTATGCAACAGAATATAAAGCAGACCAGAATAAATACAAAGGAGAGTATAATAACATACCTGTGGACTTTAGCCATCCATTTATAGAAATTAACAATAATAAATGTATTTTGTGTTCTAGATGTGTGAGAATTTGTAGCGAAATCGTTGGGGCTAAAGCCTTAGGGTTAGCAAAAAGAGGTTTTGAAACTGTCGTGGTACCAAGTATGGGCAACAGCCTCTTGAACACTAACTGCGAAAGCTGCGGATTATGTATTTCTGCTTGCCCTACAGGTGCTATTACCGAAAATGTACCTTTTAAACCAGGACCTGTAAAAACAGATGTTTTTACTACAATCAACCCTTATGGAAGTACAGGTGAAGCAATCAACATACATCATAAAAACAATTTCATTTTTAGAGTAACAGGAGCAAAAGGCTTAGTAAATAAAACCGGCAATCTGGATAAATACGCAAAATTTGGTTATCACTTCTATAATAGCGCCAATAGAATAGTAAAACCAATGCTTAAAAAAGATGGAAAACATATCCAGATTAGTTTTGATGAAGCATATAAAATTATTTTGTCAAAAATCAGCAATACAGAGGCATCCCAAAATGCTTTTTTTGCAGGAGCAAGACTCACAAATGAGGAACAGTATTTAGTTCAAAAGTTAGCAAGAGCAGGCGTAAAAACCAATAATGTGCATAGTTTTCATTATGTATTTTCTGGTAAGGGTTATGTACATAATTCAATGGCAAATGTTCCTTTTAATGAAATTGAAAAAGCAAGTAAAATTTATTTATTCTCACCTAAATTAAACATCGATAATGCTACAATTGGTTTTATGGTAAACGAAGCAAGGAATTTTAAAAATATTCCGGTAGCATTGTATTCTACAACCAAAAAACATCTGCTAAAGCACAAAACAGATGAAGAGGTTTTAATCGATTCTTATTACTATTTTGCAAAAGCGGTAAATTATTATTTACTCAAAAACAACTTAGAAAATCAACTATTTATTAAGGATAGATGCATCAATTTTTCTGCTTACAAGACTAATCTGTTAAAAGAAGATTATAATAAACTTACAATTGCAGCAGGCGGAAAAGATATAGTTGAAAAATTCGCTAATGAATTCAATGCACAACAAAATGCAGTATTAATATTTGTAGAAAAAGAGGTCTCCGGAAATACAAGTTTTGAATTTAGAAACATGACATTAATTACCGGCAAGCTAGGGAAAACAGCAAGCGGAATAATTGCTCTTAAAGAGAAAAATAACGCACAAGGTTTATTAGACATGGGAGCATATTGTTGTTATGGACCAGGAACAATTAATCTTTCGGAAAAAGAAAATATTAAAAAATTAAGCGAGGTATGGCAAACAGAAATACCAAATCCTGATGATCAATGTGTTGCCGAAGGAATTGAAAAAGGTAAGTATAAAAATCTATTTATATTTGGCGAAGACCCGATAGGTTGTGCTCT
>JAVERJ010000103.1:0-7114 GCA_034007185.1 Candidatus Carbonibacillus sp.
GGTCTCATGCCTTCTTTATATGATGCGTCCTTATCCAAACCTTCCTGTAATATAATCTTCTGTTTCTTTGCGTTGTGGCGTTTGAAATAGCACAGGTGTTGGAGCGACTTCCATTAAATAACCGTTCAGAAAAAACGCTGTGCGATCCGAAATGCGCGCCGCTTGTTGCATATTATGGGTGACGATAACAATCGTATAGTGCCTTTTGAGGGTCCCAATCAGTTCTTCAATACGCGTTGTTGAAATAGGATCGAGCGCAGATGTCGGTTCATCCATGAGGACGATTTCTGGTTCGATCGCTAAAACACGGGCAATGACCAGCCGTTGTTGTTGCCCACCGGATAAACCTAATGCAGAACTGTGAAGGCGATCTTTGACTTCATCCCAAAGCGCAGATTGAATCAATGAGCGTTCAACGATCTCATCGAGTCGGGCGCGATCTTTGATGCCATGGATACGCGGACCGTAAGCAATGTTGTCGTAGATGCTCAACGGAAAGGGGTTGGGTCGCTGAAATACCATACCGATGCGCTTGCGAATTTCAATGAGATCCTGACCTTCTTGATAAATATTGTTACCGTGCCAAAGGACTTCGCCTTCGATCCTAACACCATCAATAAGATCATTGAGGCGATTTAATGTCCTGAGAAACGTTGATTTACCGCATCCCGAAGGTCCGATTAAGGCCAAAACTTCCCCTTGATAGACATCTAAATGAATATCAAACAGCGCCTGTTTTTTCCCATAAAATAAATTTAAGTGGCGAACAGCGAGCACGATCGCCTCTTCAGATGAACGGTGCTCTTTTACCATGTCACTCGGCGCATCTTTGAGCGTCGCCATGTACAGCCCCCTTCGCGTGATACTCACAACTCAACCCGAACGATTTAACCAAAACGCCCGCTCACATAATCTTCCGTCGCCTGCTTATCTGGATTCGTAAACAGTTTATGTGTTGGGTTATATTCGATCAACTCGCCTTCATAAAAAAAGGCTGTGCGATCCGAAATGCGCGCGGCTTGCTGCATATTATGCGTAACAATGATAACGGTGTACCGTTTTTTTAGCTCTAATAGAAGTTCTTCGATTTTTAAGGTAGAAATCGGATCGAGTGCTGAGGCGGGCTCATCGAGCAAAAGAATTTCTGGTTCAATGGCTAAAGCCCGAGCGATACATAACCGTTGCTGTTGCCCACCAGATAAAGCAAAGGCTGATTCATTCAAACGATCTTTGACTTCATCCCACAGTGCTGCACGACGAAGTGCTGCTTCGACAATATCGTCCAGTGCACTTTTCTTTTTCACACCGTGAAAACGCGGTGCAAAAGCAATGTTTTCGTAAATCGATTTATTAAACGGATTCGGTCGTTGCCACACCATCCCCACCCGTTTTCGAAGGGCCCAAACATCGACCTCCGGCTGATTCAAATCTTCTCCGTCCAATAAAATTTGCCCCACTGTCCGTGTTCCGGGGATCGTATCGTTCATGCGGTTCAGTGAACGTAAATACGTCGATTTGCCGCAGCCCGAGGGACCGATCAAAGCTGTGATTTCATTTTTGTAAAATGTTAAATTAATACCTTTTAAAGCATGGCTTTGGCCGTAGTATACATGTAAATCGCGCGTCTCAATGGCCACATCGGTCTCCGCTTTGACAGTCGGCACGTCAACGGCACGCACAGAGAGCCGTTCTTGTAGCGCCTGCGCTCCTCCTAATGACCCAAACCATCGAGGCTGATGTGTCGCTTCTCCAGAGAGCACTTCGCTCAAACCATCCACCCACACTTTCGTTAGTCATTTTTTGTCGCATATGCTCAACTGCTCGAACAAGCGTACGCCTTTAATCATATCATACAATACTTTTTTAACCTTGAACAGGCTTTTGAACATGAAGATGATGACACTTTTTGTCATAGTTTAAAGATTTTTATGGACGTCATCGGTTTATGTCTTATACGGAAGAAGCGGTCATTTTTTTATACAACCAGCGTGAAAGCAGTCGAGCCAGCAAGTTAAAAATCAGTACAACGAGCACGAGCAGAGCCGAAGCACCTGCGGCAATCTCGCGCGCATCCGGAACGAGTCCTTCACTGCTGACTTTCCAAATATTGACCGCCAGCGTTTCACCTGAACGCATGGGGTTCAGCGGAGAAAGCGGTGAAAATGGGTTCCAATCTGTAAAATCAACGCGCGATGAGCTCATGCCCGCGGTAAAAATGAGTGCTGCTGCTTCTCCAAAAGCACGACCTGCGGTGAGAATGGTGCCAGTGACAATACCTGGTAAAGCAGATGGCAAAAGCACGCTGGTAATCGTACGCCAATGTGAAACACCCAACGCCAAGGATGCTTCTTTTTGATCACGTGGCACACTGCGAATCGCTTCTTCGCTCGTTCGAACCATCAGCGGCAAGTTAAAAAGCATCAAAGCCAAGGCCCCACCCAAAATCGTATAACCCCAACCGGTATACTGTACAAAGATAAGCAGTCCAAACAAGCCCACAACGATTGAAGGAAGCGATGAGAGGACTTCAATGGCAGAGCGTAAAAAACGAGTTAACCACCCGTTACCTGCATATTCAGCAAGAAAAATACCACCGCCTACTCCGATCGGAACAGTAAAAAGCATGGTCAATATGAGAACATAAATGGAATTAAATAACTGCGGACCAACACCTCCACCAGCTTCACTAAAGGCCGGCGGCGATGTTAAGAAATGCCAAGATAGATGGGGAAGCCCTCGCCACATTAAATAGCCAACCAATCCGATAAGTATGATGACAAGAAGCGCTGCAATGCATATAAAGACGAGCGTGGCGAGACGATCAGCTAATTTTGCGTTCATTTTAATTCATTAACCTCCCGCGTTGGCCGATCAGGCGTACAGCAAAAATAAAGACCGTTGACATCAACAGTAAAATGAGAGCCAGCGACCACAAAACATTGTTTTCCAGTGTTCCGGGAACCGTATTACCCATGTTCATCGTAATGACGCTGGTGATGGTGGAGCCTGGATCCAGAAGTGATTCCGGCATTTTTTTGCTGTTCCCAATTACCATTTGCACAGCGAGCGCTTCTCCAAAGGCCCGAGCCATCCCAAAAATGACCGCCGTCACAAAGCCTGGTGCACTGGCGCGCATGATGAGACGCCAAATCGTTTGCCAGCGTGTCGCACCTAACGCATATGAACCTGCTTTAATCTCAGGTGAGACGGTCAACAACGTATCAACCGCTATACTCGTGATCGTCGGCAAAATCATAATCGATAGGACGATCACCCCTGCCAAAAGGCTAAATCCAAGTCCACCGATGTATTGACGAATAAATGGTACAAGTAACGTCAACCCTGTAAAACCATACACAACCGAAGGAATGCCGACCAAAAGTTCTACAACTGGTTGTAACACCTTTCGTCCCCATTTCGGCGCGATTTCTGTCATAAAGATCGCCGATCCAATACCGATCGGCGCAGCGATGACGGCGGATAGAAAGGTCACCACAAACGAGGCATATATAAAGGCAAACACCCCATATATCGGTCCGCCAGCTTCTTCGCCGCGTGTTGGGTTCCACTCTGTTCCAGATAAAAAATCCCAAACGTGCAATTTGTCGACAAAAAAGGTGCTTAAGCCTTTGCTAAACACAAAAACATAAATCGAAATCACAGCAAGTAAAATGATAAACACACTAAATAAGGTCAGACTGTAACCAAACAATCCACGGACTTTTTCAAATTTCATCAGCGATGCGTTTGTTTTGACCTCAGGTGAGCGCGAGGCAGGTAGTGACATAGCGCTTGCGCATCCTCCTTTCATAAGACTTACATAAGACAAAGTATAGCAAAAATCGTTCATGCCACCAAACCATTGAAGATGCATGAAGCGCACGTGGCATCACGTTGCGATTATGTAAGGTAAGGGGTAGCTAAAGCTACCCCTTCCCACCTGAGGTGTAAGAATCATCAACGATTATCGTAACACAGGCTTGATACGTACCCATCATTTTTATTATTTATTGGTCACATTGCCATTGACATCGCGTTCAACTTTCATCTTACTGACAGGAATAAACCCGAGATCGACAACAGGTCCATCCTGCACCTCATCAGATAACATATAATCTAAGAACGCTTTTAAGGCTCCTTGCGGTTCGCCTTTTGTGTACATATGTTCATAAGCCCATACTTTATAGGCGTTCGTATAGACGTTTTCATTGGTCGGTTCAACCCCATCGATTTTCAAAGGTTTGACAGTTCCATCGAGATATGAAAAGGCGAGATAACCGATGGCGCCGGGGGTTTCAGCGATAATTTTGCGCACGGTACCAGAGGAGTCTTCTTCGATACCGGATGCTTCATCGGCACCGTCGAGCGCATATTTTTTGAAGGTCGCGCGCGTCCCAGAGCTCGATGGACGGTTGACCAGTTCAATCTTAACGTCTGCACCACCGAGGTCTTTCCAATTGGTGATCTTGCCAGTGAAGATATCAATCAGTTGTTGTTTGGTGACATTATCGACACCTACGTTAGGATTGACAACAGCGGCCATACCAACGATGGCAACCTTATGATCGACAAGATCTTTTGCTTCTTCGGGTTTTAATTTTTCTTCAGCAAAAACATCAGAGTCGCCGATATCAACGGCGCCTGTGGCCACTTGCGAAAGACCGGTTCCGCTGCCACCGCCTTGTACGCTGATGGATACTTTAGGATTTTTATCCATGAACATTTGAGCAGCTTTTTCTACGAGTGGTTGAAACGATGTAGCCCCAGCAGCCGTGATGTTTCCGCTCAGTTCTTCGGTGGTCGGTGTCGTTGTATTGCCTTGAGATGTCCCGCTGGGCGTCGTGCCTGTTCCCGTATCGCTTGGCGTGTTTTGAGCTTGTCCGCATGCAGCCATAACCGTTACAAGCATCAATGTAGCAGCGATGAGTAGTAACTTGCTCTGAAGTCCTTTCACGTGTTTTTGACCTCCCTCATTATCGGATCCATGTTTTAGCATTCCCAAGCACGTGACTTGAGCTTACCAAGTCTTAGTATACACCACTTTTTTTAACGTATCGTTAAGGAATTGTAAACGTTTTGTAAAGATGATCCATCCATGAAAAACGACAGATCTTTACAATAATTTCACACATTTTTTACCTAAAATTTACCAAAACTTCATCCATTCTTAACATATCGCTGTTAGGCTTTAAGTGTGAAGACTGTCCACAGCGGACAGCATTGAAGAGGAGGAATGGGACGTGAACATGAAAAAAACTTGGATGCGTCGCGGCATGATGCTTCTGACTTTGACCTTGGCCTTGACGTTAGCCACACCACTGGGATCGTTGGCCGCATCCGGTTCAGCTCAAACTGCAGCACTCAGTGGAAAGATTACAGCAGGTGGGGCAACCGCCATGCAACCACTCGTCGAACAAGCTGCAAAACTGTTTATGGAAAAAAATCCTGGTGTTTCCATCAGCGTGCAAGGCGGCGGTAGCGGAACCGGTCTTTCGCAAGTGGCAGCCGGTGCTTTTGATATCGGTAACTCCGATATTTTCGCTGAAGAAAAACTGAAACCTGAACAGTACAAAGATCTCGTCGATCATCAAGTCGCTGTGGTCGGCATGGCGGCCGTCGCTCATCCAGAGGTCGGTGTCGAAGGTGTTACCAAACAACAACTCATCGATATTTTTACCGGTAAAATCACGAACTGGAAGGAAGTCGGAGGGAAAGACGTTAAAATTCAACTGGTCAACCGCCCATCGAGCTCTGGAACGCGCGCGACCTTCAAAAAATATGCGCTCGACGGTGCGGAGGAAGCATCCGGTATTGAAGAAGACTCCTCTGGTACCGTGCGCAAAATTGTCGCTGAAACCCCCGGCGCCATCGGTTATCTCGCCTTCTCCTATCTGGACGGTTCCGTCAAAGCTTTGAAAATCGATGGGGTTGAACCGACCAAAGCAAACGTTGTGACCAACCGCTATAAAGTATGGGCTTATGAACACAGTTATACCAAAGGTGAACCACAGGGCGTCGTCGCTGCATTTATCGACTTTTTAATGAATGATCCAGCCGTTCAAGGTGCAGGCGGTATTGTGGAAAAAGCAGGATACATTCCTACAGCGGACATGGAAGTGATTCGTGATGTTAAAGGGAATGTGCGGCCATTGGTGAAATTTACCATCGATGCAAAAACCTATACCGTCGGTGGAAATCGAAAGAACATTGACGGTCCAGCGCCTTTCATTGAAGCCAATCGCACCATGGTACCTGTCCGTTATGTCGCCGAAGCACTTGGGGCAAACGTTGGTTATGATGCGAAAACTAAAAAAGTGACGATCTCCAAAGGTTCAACGACCATCGTCATGTACTTAGGTCAAAAATCGATGAATATCAATGGCGTGAGCCGTGCCTTAGACGCACCTGTGCGCTCGGTGAACGGTCGAACGGTATTACCGATTGCCCAAGTAGCAAACGCGCTCGGCGTTCAATACAAATGGAATGAACAAACAAAAACCGTAAGCTTTTGGTAAAAACGTTTGGTAAAAACAATATCATCATCAAATCAAACCATAACAACAACAACCCCCCGCCATTTTGACGGGGGGGTTTCATGTTTCATCATGCATTGATGATCATCAGAAAAACATGCATTTAAACTGTTTCTAAGGTACGGTCTTTCCCTTCAAAGGTGGCAGCCTGTATAGACGCTTGTTCGTTCATTTGCACCATATAGGTCACAAGATCAACCACGCGATCAGAGTAGGCCCATTCATTATCATACCAAGCAAACACCTGAACCATACGACCGGCGACTTTGGTCAGTTCAGTATCAACAATCGCCGAGTGACGATCGCCGATGTAATCCGTAGAGACGAGCGGTTCCAAACTGAGCGTTAAGATGCCCGAAAGCTCATTTGTAGACGCGCGCGAAAACGCTGAATGAACCTCTTCTTTGCTCACTTCCCGACTCAGATAAACAACGACATCAATCATCGATACATTCGGTGTGGGAACACGGAGGGCAAGACCCGTCAACCGACCATTTAATTCAGGGATCACCTTACCAATGGCTTTGGCTGCGCCGGTGGACGTCGGAATAATAGAAAGTCCAGACGTTCGGGCACGCCGT
>JAVERJ010000104.1:0-7079 GCA_034007185.1 Candidatus Carbonibacillus sp.
CGGTTTACCGACGTTTCGGGTAAGCGATCTCACTTCGCCACGCGATCTTAAAATTTTAGAAGTGGCGCACAAAGATGCCCAAAATTATTTTGCGACCGCTCTCGCCGATCCCCATGTTTTTAAGACACTGGATATCGAAGAACGTCCACCGGCGCTCGTCAAATTTGTTGAACAAAAGATGACCGAACAGATTGTCCCTGATTAATGCATGTCTCGATCAGCCATTCATAAAAAATGGGCACCTACCGTTTTTGGCAGATGCCCCAGTTGGGAGAGGAGAAACCGGAGGAAGAGCTTAGGGGAAACGAATTGGCTCCCTCGGTTTTGCGACAAGCTCGTTGTCGCTAATAGTATGATGCCCATTGTTTTAGGGAAATATACCCAGCAAACAAAAAAACAGGAGGGAAAATCATGCGCATCACATCCGGACGCTGGGGAAGCATTCCGCTCGCCGCTGTGCCAGGGGATCATACACGACCGACAGCCGATAAAGTCAAAGAAGCGATTTTCCAGATGATCGGTCCGTATTTTGATGGTGGCTGGGTCCTCGACGCTTTCGCCGGAAGTGGTGCGCTTGCTCTAGAAGCATTGAGTCGGGGAGCAGAACGCGCCGTGCTTGTTGAAAAAAATGGACATGCCTTTCAGGCGATTATAAAAAATATGAAACGTCTTGGAGCCGAGGCCTATGTTTTGCTGATGAACGGTGATGTGGAAAGGCTTCCCGAATGGCTTGATCGTCAACGTGAAAGGGGCATGCTTGAAGTCCCATCCCCACTGTTTATACAAGATGGTGGCAGCGGTTTTCATTATGCTTTTTTCGATCCACCTTACCGCTTTTCGGCGAAGCGCTTGTTGGGGCTTCTCCAGCGCCTCAGAGAACAGGGGACGATTTCCACGCAATCCATCCTCGTCCTCGAACGACCCAGCGGAAACGGTGAGGCAGCCTTTTGGAAAGAGCATCTGGTGCTGGATAAAGTCAAAACGTATGGCGTGACGGAAGTGTTTATAGGTGTGTTCAAAGTAGAGTGAAAAGCACTTTGATCAAAAGGAGGTGACGGTCTGTCGTTTGTACAGACCAAGCCATGGCCTCTATTGCTGTTTATCCCGGAAGTTTCGATCCAGTGACTTTTGGGCATTTGGATATTATCGAACGCAGTGTTAAAGTCTTTGATCGGGTTATTGTTGCTGTGCTTGTGAATCGCAGTAAACATCCATTGTTTACAGTCGAAGAGCGTGTACAATTGCTAAAAGAAGCAACCAGTCACTTGAAAAACGTTGAAATTGATAGTTTTTCTGGTTTGCTCGTCGATTACATGCGTAAACGAAGTGCGCGCACCATAGTCAAAGGGCTGAGAGCCATTACCGATTTTGAATACGAAATGCAAATGGCCCTCATCAACAAAAATCTCGACCACGAGATAGAGACTTTTTTTATGATGACGAGCAAAGAGTTTTCATTTTTAAGTTCGTCTATCGTTAAAGAAGTGGCTCGATACGGCGGACCGGTCAGTGATCTTGTTCCACCATGTGTTGTCAGCGCATTGAAGGCTAAGTTTGCAGACGGTGATCAGGGCATCCATAGTTGATGAAAGACTAACGATGCAGCAGTGAATCCCCATCCAGTGAGACTACGTACGAAAAGCGCGCTTCACGCCTCAAAGCGATGAAGCGATTGAACAGATGTCAGGCAGATGACAGGTGGGAGATCGATGAACGAAGCGCATACAATGAAACAGCGTGGTCACATTTATTTAATTGGCTATATGGGTGCGGGCAAATCGACTGTCGCCCGTCATCTTGCCCAAACAATCCATCTACCGTATATAGAAATGGATGCCCTGCTCGAAGAACGTCTTCACGAGAGCATCAAAGAATATTTTGCGCGTTTCGGTGAGGAGGCGTTTCGGACTGAAGAAAGCGCGCTTTTACGCGAATTGATACAGTTGGATAGACCGCACATCGTGAGCACGGGCGGCGGTATCATTGAGCGCATCGAACACATCGACTGGCTGAAGACGTCGGGGACAGTCATCTATTTGTTTGCATCGCCAGCTACCTTGTATCACCGATTGATTCAGACAGATGATCGGCCACTTTTTTCGGCTGATCAGATCGCTGCGTTCCGTTCCAGGTATCGACGGCGACATCCTCGCTACCTTCAAGCAGCAGACTGTACGATCTCGACTGCGCGCTATACACCGGAAGAAGTGAGCATGCGCATCGCACAATTTTTGATGAATCATAGGCAGTCTGACGTATAGAGGGTCTTACTAACGCGCAAACTTATGATAAAAATGGATAAGGTTGGTTCGTGGTGATGCGCATGAATGACATTCTCTTTGATCTCGCTCGTCGTTTGACCCATTATACGACAGAAGATCGTCAGCGCCGTCGGTTCGAGCGTCGAGAAGCGCGGATCAAGCGGAGACAAAATTGGCAGCGTGAATGGTTTGGGCTTATACCGTTCGCCTTTTCGATGTGGTGGAAAGATTTTAGGAAGCATCGTCTTTGAAGGGGGAAACAAACGCCATGGAGGCTGCACATGATCACCCGCCTTTTGGGTACGGTGTGTGATGATCTTTGAAGCGGCGTTGATTGCGGCGTTGATTGCGGCGTTTATTCCAGATACAGAAGAGCAACTTGCTCCAGTTCGACGATCAGTTGCGGGGTATAGAGCGCTTTGATTTCCATATCGCGCATGACATAATCTTGTTGGATGGCCTTTAAGCGTTCTTCGAGTGCTTGTTGCGCTTCCTGAGGTGTTACCGTCTTTTGTTTGGACCGTGGGGATACGGGCGAGAATGTATGACTTTTTTTGTCTAAATGCGTGCTTAACGCTTGATAATATGCGTCAAGGCGCATACGTTCTTGCTCCAGTTTTGCTTCTGCTTCTTTTACCCAATCTTGAAATTGTTCTTCGATCATCTTACGCACCGCCTCATGACTGCGCTGAAGTGCGCTTTTAGGATGAAACATACGCGGGAGAAGTGAGGTATAATGCGGTGGATGCGGAGATAAATGCTTTTTCGAAAAGAGGTCTTGAGCATCGATGGGCTCAAGGTAAAGGTCTGTCAGTCGAACGAGATAACTTTTGATACTTTCTTTCCGATGATGCGCAAGCTGGCTGATCGTGTAGCTCACAAACAAATATGGTGTAAGACGCCCGACGGCTGGGTTTTGGGCATAGAGGCACGTATACCGTCCATGATTCATCATGGCTTCAAACATGCGATACAACCGCGGAGATCCCCAGCTGATCCATTCTTCTTGTTGGTGAAACCCTGGAAGGGGAGCGATGGAGAGACGATTTTGGACGTCGTTGGTCGACGATAGTGGCCAGTCTTTTTCCATAACATCTAAAAAACGATATGTTTTTTTTAGCAGTTCTGGTTTCATGCGCATGTGGGTGATGTAGGACCAGTAAAACGGGCGATACCCGAGGGCTTGATCGGCTTCTTCCGATAATTCAATGGTCAAACGATAGGGCGGTTCATCTTCTAAAATGTTAGAACCGGACAGTTCAAAATACGCGCGCGCCAAGGTATAAAGTGATGTTTGGTTCATTGTATCCCTTCTTTTTCACAGTCATCGTCAGGTAATGGATCGAGTCTTTTTTCTGCTTCAACTTCTTTTTTCAAGGCTTGAATCGCATCGACAACCGTTCCCAGGCGCAAGCGCAACTCCTGTTCGCTCTTTGAACGAATAAAGAGATCGGCCAAGTGTCGCTCGAGTGATATGCCTTGTGGCAAACGTTCTAAAATGGCGTCTAAGCGGCCGATGACCGTTTCAAAGAGTTCTATTTTTTCATAGAGCAATTTCAAAATGGCCATTTCCACTGTGTCTTCCGTCGCAAAGTTATAAATCATCACGTCTTGGGTTTGACCAATACGGTGAATGCGTCCAATGCGTTGTTCGAGCTTCATCGGGTTCCATGGCAGATCGTAATTCACAAGATGATGGGCAAACTGTAGGTTGATCCCTTCCCCACCTGCTTCTGTGGCCAGCATCACTTGGGCGCGGGTCATAAACAATTCGCGCATCCAATCTTTTTTATTGCGACCATACCCGCCTCGGTAAATGACGGAAGTGATGCCGGAGGTTGCCAGACGTTTTTGTAAACTGAACAATGTAGGGTGAAATTCGGCAAATACAATGACTTTATCGTGAATCGTTTGCAGAAGATCAACCAGTTTTTCTGCTTTACTATGCCGCTGAATCGACTGGCCGAGCCGTGCGAGTTCAGCGATTTCTGCGGCGAGTGGTGCATCTTGCGGCAATCGTTCATACATACGGAGGAGGCTGCGGTAGACCGCATCGCGGCTGGATGTCAGTTCTCGTTTTAACGTAAGAAGTGGAAGCGCTTTGGACAGCCCACGCCGTGTATATTCACGCTCGATAAAGCGAGAGACCGCTTCGTAAAACCTTTTTTCTTCTCTCGAGAGCGTCACAGGAATCGTGATGACACGACGCGATGGTAATGTTTTGAGATGATCTTCCCGACGGTTTCGAATCATCACCTTACCGAGGCTCGTTTTCAAACGATCGGCATTTTTGACCGTACGTTTACCGACGATAAATTCACGGGCAAATTCATCCGGTATTCCTAAATGCCCTGGACGTAAGAGATCAACAAGACGGTATAGTTCACGAATATCGTTTTGAACCGGGGTGGCCGTCAACAAAAGAAAATACTTTTTTTTAAGCGCTTGTACAAACTGGTGGTTTTGAGTCTTCGGGTTTTTTAATTTATGCGCTTCATCGATAATGACCAAGTCATAATGTTGTTTTAAAACGATCTCGCGGTGAGGCGACCGTTTGGCCATATCCAAAGAAGCGATCAAAAGATCGTACGCTTCCCACGTATGCGCTTTTTTGACAGGCATGGCTGGTATCTCGAACTTTTGCCACAGTTCCCGTTGCCACTGTAAGACGAGGGAAGAAGGCACTAAAATTAGGACACGCTTGACCATCCGTCGAAGTAAATATTCTTTCAAAATGAGACCCGCTTCGATCGTTTTGCCAAGACCAACCTCATCGGCCAATATGGCGCGTCCATGCATTTCAAAGATCACGCGGCGGGCGACGTCTAGCTGATGAGGATAAAAGGTAAAACGTTTTAATGCACGTTCGGCGAGCAAAGAACGATCATCGTCAATTAACGTTAAGTTTCGTACGTGATAGGCCCATTCGAAGGCGCGCGCTGTATGCCACGGACCATTGTGTTCTAGTTTTTCTAAAAAAGTATCAAACCTTTGGTCATGTATGTGGATGGGGAGATTCATTTGGCACCTCTCAAAACATGTTTGGAGCACTTTTTAAGCCTTGCAGAAATTTTAAAATCTGTTACCATAAAGGAAGATGCGTTGCGGGGTGGATCGTACGTTCATAGTATGGCTTGTTATGGTATGGAACTATGCAAGGATGAAAGCACTTCGTTTTTTATGAACCGACATATGAATCATGAACGCGCGGATGAAGGTAGAGAAAGAGATCGTTCGTATGATGCTCGTCTAAGCGATGACGCTCCTATGATAAGAGGCTTTTACGAACGACGCCGAAGAAGCAAGCCGGCCGGCAAAACTTTCAGGCAAAAGGATCTCTACTGGACGCATCTCTGGAGAGTGCATGGCGCAGTCTATGTAAGGCAAACACCGTAAATCGTGTTTGTTTGCGCTTGTGCCACCGAAGGCGCAACCGCCTTTTGAGGCGGGAATCGCTCAGGTCCCTAAACAGAGCGGTCATACAGACGGCTCTTTTTTTATGTCTTACAGATGCCATATCGAACATAACAGGGGGGATAACGATGCACGGGATGAACCAACACGAAAGCGTCTCACTGAAACGTACGCCGCTTTTCCCACTTTACCAAGATGTTGCCAAACTTGTCCCTTTTGGGGGCTGGGAGATGCCCGTACAGTTTACAAGTATCATGAAAGAACACGAAGCTGTGCGGCGCGCGGTCGGTTTGTTTGATGTGTCCCACATGGGTGAGGTGCTGATTCGTGGGAAGGATGCACAGGCGTTTCTAAATTATTTACTGACCAATGATGTCCAAAAGTTAAAACCAGGTATGGCCCAGTATACCTTGATGCTCTCTGAAGACGGGGGAACGATCGATGATCTTTTACTTTATCAGGTAGGTAACGATGAGTATATGCTGGTGACCAATGCTGCGAACACAGACGGAGATGTCGCTTGGATGGAAAAAGTGGCGCGCACGTCTTTTTCTGGTGCCGATGTCATGATTGAAGATATTTCTACCAAAGTGGCCCTTCTTGCTTTACAAGGACCGCACGCTTATGCCTTGGTCAAGGCGCTTTTTGATGATGATCCAACGCTCGTGACGACTTTAAAACCATTTCGTTTTTTGCAAAATGTGACGCTGGCTGGATATCCTATCTATATCCTTTCGCGAACTGGTTACACCGGCGAAGATGGTTTTGAGTTATACATGGCCCCTGAGGAAGCTCAAAAACTATGGCCAGACCTTTTAGAAAAAGGCTTGTCTTATGGTCTCCTTCCTGCTGGGCTGGGGGCGCGCGATACCCTTCGACTCGAGGCAGCGCTTCCGCTTTATGGTCAAGAACTCTCGCCTTCGATCGATCCACTCACGGCTGGTTTAAAGCCTTTTGTAAAGATGCAAAAACAAAAGCCTTTTCTTGGACAGGAAGCATTGGAAAAAAAGATGCAACATCAAACACAAACGCTGGTTGGGATCCAGATGGTCGAACGCGGCATACCGCGAAGCGGTTATGAAGTCTATGATGAAGCGGGGCGGTCCATAGGCCATATCACAAGCGGAACACAATCACCAACGCTCGGGGTCGGAATCGCCCTTTCACTGATAGATCGTGCGCAAAGCACCCCAGGAACGCAAGTCTGGATTGATATTCGCGGTAAAAAGACGTTGGCACAAGTCGTAGCGCTTCCGTTTTACAAGCGTCCTAAAAACTATCCTTCCTAAAACGCCCTTATCAGACGACACGCCTTTGGTTTTATGGCTATCATCTCCATAATGCTCTTGTCATGATAGAAATGAGGTGTCCATGTTGAACCATCCGTATTTGCCTTTAACGGAT
>JAVERJ010000106.1:0-7068 GCA_034007185.1 Candidatus Carbonibacillus sp.
TACTTACGGTTATCGCCCCCCCAAAGCCGCCTTAGAAACACGTGTTGTCTACCATGATGCTTGTCATTTGGCGCATGCTCAGGGTGTCCGTGAACAGCCGCGGCGTCTTTTACGTTCGATTCCTGGATTAGAGCTTCAAGAGATGCCAGAGTCAGATCATTGTTGTGGAAGTGCAGGGATATACAATCTTACGCATCCGGACATGGCGGATCGTCTATTAGAAAGAAAAATTAACCATATTCCAGAGCCTGTTGATGCGGTGGCGATGGGCAATCCGGGCTGCATGTTACAGATCGCACAAGGGATGGTGCGTTCAGAGAAGCATGGTCGCGTCGTTCATACGGTCAGTCTTCTCGCAGAGGCCTATCGTAAGGAAAAAAGGCAGGAGGAAACGGGATAAAACAGACGTTGGAGATTATTTTTTGAGAAGGAGGGTTGTGCATGCAAAGTATTGAGCCTTTGAAAGAGGAGATGTATGTTGCACCGCACGTGCTTCGGGAACTTCAAAGCATGGTTGGTGCATCATGGGTGCTTACTCAAAAAGAGGCGTTGCAAGCGTATGATAGTGATGGTCTTACGATGACGCGATCGATGCCGCGTTTAGTTGTTTTACCAGAGACAACGGAGGAGGTGGCAAGTATCGTCCGTCTTTTGCATCGGGAACGTATCCCTTATTTACCACGCGGTGCGGGAACAGGTTTAAGTGGTGGCGTCGTTCCGTTGCGTCATGAAGTGGTCATCAGTCTGGCTCGGATGAAAAAACTTTTGTTTGTCGATCCAGTGAATCGATTGGCAGTCGTCCAACCGGGTTTTGTGAACTTGCGACTGACTCGAGCCGTTGCCAGTGAAGGTCTGTATTTTGCACCGGATCCTTCCAGTCAATACACCTGTACGATTGGCGGAAACGTCGGTGAGAATGCGGGGGGCGCACACTGTTTGAAGTACGGCGTAACTGTCAACCATGTTGTAGGCATGACTGTTGTGTTACCCGATGGAGAGATTGTCACCATCGGCGGTGGGGTCGATACACCAGGATATGATCTTCTCGCTCTTTTGACAGGCGCTGAAGGCACTTTGGGTATTGTAACGGAACTGATCGTACGTTTGTTACCGGTGCCTGAAGCTCATCAGACAGCGCTTGCTTATTTTGATACGGTTGAAGCAGCAAGTCAAACGGTTTCTGAGATCATTGGAAGCGGTATTGTTCCAGCCGCTTTAGAAATGATGGACCGTATTGCGATCGAAGGCGTAGAAAAAGGAACAAAACCGGTTGGTCATCCTTCTGATGTGGCTGCCGTTCTACTGATTGAGGTTGATGGAATGAAAGCGTCGCTCGACGGGCAGATGGAAAAAATTGTTGCAATTGCTAAAAAGCATGGCGTACGTTCGATTCAGCTGGCACGTGACGAAGCAGAACGCAAACGTTGGTGGGATAATCGCAAGACAGCTTTTGCAGCTATGGGCGCAATCTCACCAAACTACGTCGTGCAAGATGGTGTTATTCCGATCAGTCGCTTGCCCGAAGTTTTGCAAAAGATTGCACGTATCAGTGAGACATATGGTTTACGCATTGCGAACGTCTTTCATGCCGGTGACGGAAATCTTCACCCGCTCATTTTGTATGACGCTTCACATCCGGGAGAAGAAGCGCGTGCCCACGAAGCTGGTTTGATGGCCCTTCAAGCGTGTACGGATGTCGGTGGCTCTATCACTGGAGAACATGGTGTTGGACTTGAAAAAAGAGAAGCGATGTGCTTTATGTTTGATGAGCCGGTGCTTGCATTGGGTCGAGCTGTGCGTGAAGCTTTCGACAGGGAAGGGTTGATCAATGCTGAAAAAATTTATCCAACACCGGGTCGTTGCGGCGAAGTGGTACAAGCGCATTGGGTTCATCGATCATAGCGTCAACCGATCGGATCTTTAAAAAGAGGAATGAAGTTCGTGATCATAGGGGTGATCAACACATGCTTCAAGCACTTATTTTTGATGTCGATGGCACATTGGCAGAAACGGAACGTGATGGTCATCGCAACGCTTTTAATGCTGCTTTTCGCGAAGCGGGTCTTCCGTTTGAATGGGATGAAAAGATGTATGGTGAACTCTTGAAAGTAACAGGAGGAAAGGAACGTATTCGATTTTTTCTCGAGCACTGTGATATGTGTCCAAAGCTAAGCGATCATGAGATTCGAGTGCTGCATCAAAGAAAAACGGAACTTTATACGGCTTGGCTGGAAACTGGTGATTGGGTGTTAAGACCAGGGATTGCTCGACTCATACGCGAAGCAAGGGCAGAAGGGTTAAAACTAGCCGTCGCTACAACAACGACTCAAGACAATGTGGAGGCACTTTTAAAACATGCTGGTTTACTTGATGCATTTGACATTATTGGTGCGGGGGATATCGTTCCCAAGAAAAAACCAGCGCCCGATATATATCTTTGGGTCTTAGAACAACTGGGTATCAATCAAAAGGAGGCGATTGCGTTTGAGGATTCAGAAAACGGACTTAAAGCAGCGCGTGCTGCTGCGCTTCGAGTGATTGTGACACCGAGTTTTTATACGCGTGAGGAACATTTTGATGGTGCGTGGGCTGTGTTGTCTGATCTCGGTGAGTTGGACAAACCTGCCCGTGATCTTCTGACAGGTCAACATGTGATTGTCCATACGAGTTGGCTTCGTCGCGGTCTTACTCAATGAATGGATGGTTCAATAAACGTGCACAGATCGTATATTTTATGATATGATCATTGTAACGACGCAGTTGTTACGATCACGTTGACGACATGATTGAGCAGTCGAATAACATCGTGCACATTCCAGGCAAACAAATGGGGGATCGTCGTGAACACGTGGATGCAATGGGTCATTCTTTTTTGGTCTCTGACGATGATCACATTCGTCGCCATTGGTGGTTTTTTTATGTTTCGTAAGTTTTTACGTGTACTCCCTAAAAAAAACGGTCTCTCTGAAGAAATGCGCCGCGAGGCGATGATCGAGCAAAGTCTTTCGCTTTGGAATGAGGAAGGGAAGGCGCTCTTGAACGAGCTCGTTCGTCCTGTTCCATCTCTTTTTCGAGAGGCTGCGAAAAAGGCGATTGCTGCAAAAATTGCAGAAATTGCTCTGGCGCGTCACGTGACATCCATTGATGAGAAGATGATTTTAGAAGGATATATTTTAGCCACACCCCGACAAGATCATCGCTTTTTGTGGAAGCACGTTGAGCGCCTTGGTCTCGATGTTTCGGAGTTCGAGGATTTGATTAAGCGCGATGCGCCCGTTCGTAAGATGAGACAAGCTTAGGCGATGACTGGATTGAGCATCTTTAGGCTCCTACACGGGGCTCAGCGTTTGGCGGCCCAGATCACGGCTGTCGATAAATAAGGTAAAGCCGCCCAGGTCAAGTGGTTGTGTTGAACTAGGGCAGCGTGCATATCATCCATCGTAAGCGTTTCTACGGGCCGTGTAAAGTCATGTTTTTCTGGGAACGCATAAGAAAATGGTTCCATAGGGTGATCGGATGTAGCGTTTGGGGCAGCGGGTGCTGGCGGGACCTCATGTTGTGATGGATCGAGCCAAGCATGGAGCGGCACTTCTTCGAAGCGTAAGACCTTTTTAAAACCGGCTTCTTTGTAACGCATCTGCCACTCTTGGGGAGAATAGAGTTTTTGTATGCCGTAAAAATCGAGTAATGCTCGTTCCAGTGTTTTAGGAAGCGGTACACTCCCGCGCATCATTTCCCGATTTAACAGCATGCCCTGAGGATGCAGCCAGTTTAGAAACTGTGTGAGAAGGCGATCGGATAAAAAACTCATGACCGACTCCATCCAGATAACGTGAAAAGTGGCTTCTGGGAATGTTATGGTTTCAATATCCGCTTCAAGAAGTTCGACGGTGAGATTGAAGTTAGAAAATCGTTGTTTGGCGTGTGCCACCATGCGTGAATCTCGTTCGATACAGCTTACATCATATCCTTTTTGTACGAGATAGGGTGTTACTGCCCCGGTGCCGCAACCGATTTCTAATAGACGTGGTGTAAAGTGTGCGGGATGAGGCCCATTCGATATGTCTTGATTTAAAAAGGTCTCACCATCTGGCAAATACTTCAACATCGATAGACTCGCTGGGAACCCGCCGGGATGAGCAAAATCAATGCCTAATTCGGCTAAAAGATTGAGATATGGGGATGGCATCCTTGTCCTCCTCATCGTGTCGGAACATGTTCGACACGCAGCTAGTGTAACATATGCCGTGTCCCTCTTTTTGTGCGGGCTTTCGTCTTCGGCCATCCTTGAATGCGCAAGGTGCTGGGGAACTTCTATGTTGCTTGCAAGCGTTTTGCGTTGAGATGTTTTTGAATGCGCTGGATGAGTTCTTGGGTACGCTGATGATCGTTAAATAAATCGTATTCACTGATGTCGATAATGAGCAATGGGGCGCGGTTGAATGATCGGATCCACGTTTCATAACGGTTATACAACATTTCCCAGTATTGCAGCGGTGTTTTTAGTTCCATGGGTCGGCCGCGTTTTTGAATGCGTCTAATAATGGTGTCAAGATCGCCGCGCAAATAGATCACAAGATCGGGCGGTGCAAAGTAAGGAAAGGTCGTCATCGCCTCAAATAATGAACGATACGTATGATAATCGCGTTCACTTAAGTTGCCAGCTTCATATTGCAAGCGGGCAAAAATATCGACATCTTCATAGATCGTACGATCCTGTACGTAACCATGGGAATCATGAAAAATACGCTGGTGCTCTTTGAAACGTTCCGCTAAGAAAAAGATCTGCACATGAAAACTCCAACGCTTAAAATCTTCATAGTAGTCATCCAGGTAAGGGTGATCATCAACTTTTTCCATGGATAATTGATAACCGAGAGTCTCGGCAAGGGTTTTGGCTAAGGATGTTTTTCCGACACCGACCATGCCGGCGATAGAGATTAAAGGTCCTCGTTTCATACGATCAGTGTTCATCGGTGATAGATTAACTCCTTCTCTGGTGTACTTGAATAACCATCGCGATTAGTTTCATACATGCATCACGTATACTGTTTCAAGGCGTAAAAGTGTTTTTCAATCGTTGTTAATATATGTTGTAAGGAAGTTTTATCAGCAACGAAATCAATGGTATCGCCGTCTATGGTCAAGATCGACTGAGGGTGTTCAAATTCTGGATACCTGTTGGAAATAAGGTTTCCTTTCGCAAACACTTGCTCATAGCGCGTGGCAATGGTTGCTAAATAGTGGGGGTCGATCGCCTGTTCAAACGGTCGCCCTCGTTTTTTAATGCGTTCGAGTAAGGTCGGAAGGGAAGCACGAATATATACGATCATGGCTGGGCGTGGCAGGGTTGCAGTGAGTGTTTGAACCATTTGTCGATAGACTTTAAATGTTTCTTGATCCAACGTCGCTTCAGCAAAAATAAGATTTTTTAAAAGATGATAATCGCTGACTACGCCTTTTTCCAGCATATCGTCTCGATAAGCGCGAATCTGTTCGTAGCGATCAATTAAAAAAAATGATTCTGTCTGAAAGGCCCAGCGTTTGGGGTCTTCATAAAACCGATCTAAAAAAGGGTGCCCTTGAACGTTTTCTAACATACATGAAAAACCAAGATGTTCGGCAAGGGCGCGAGAGAGCGTCGTTTTGCCCGCACCGATGGGTCCTTCTATCGCTATCCAGCGTATCATCGTCATCGCTCCTACATCGATCGTCATCTAACATCACATGAAAGGCGTTTCTCATTTATCGGCTCTTTATCCATCAAGAGCGTCATTCAGTCACGCACGACCGTGTATTATAATCAAAAAATTCATCATCGTCCAATCTATCCATCTCATGAGATGCACTGCATCTATTCTATCATAACGTGCCTATTAAAAGAAATGAAAATGGGCCATGGCCTTTATTTGGACATGTTCCCATTTGGGTGTGCACACATAGGCTGTATAGCAGGTTGGTAAGGGGGGGTGTGATGTGTCGGTTGTCAAAGCGACCTGGGATGAAATTCAATTGCTTGCTCGTCTGATCCGTGCCGAAGCTGAAAGCGAAGGCGATCTCGGTATGCTTCTGGTTGGTAACGTCGGCGTCAATCGGGTTCGAGCCGATTGCTTAGATTTTAAACGTATTCGCACCATTCGCCAGATGGTTTTCCAAAGTCCAGGTGGTTTTGAAGCAGTGCAGAAAGGATATTTTTATCAACGCGCACGCGCCAGTGAAATTCGTCTTGCCCAAAAAGTCATTCAAGGACAACGCTTTCATCCAGCCAGTTTTGCGCTTTGGTTTTTTAAACCTGCCAGTGGCGGATGTCCACCACAATGGTATAACCAATGGAATAGCGGGCGGTTCAAATCACATTGTTTTTTTCATCCGGTACGCTCCAGCTGTCCCGGGGTCTATCGGTGGTGAGATGAAAAAGGTTCGTTCATTGATGCTAAAAGACAAAAAGGAGGATTATGATGTCGCATTTAAACCATGTGCAAACATCCATACAGGAAGATGAAGTGTTCATGGATAGTCATGATCAAATGGTGGAAAACAATCACGATCCATCTTTAACACATGAAACACATGAAGTCTCACCACTCGCTTATCATGTTCCGTATACGGAAGGAATGGCTGAGATGTATTCAGGGTACGAAACGGCATTTCCATGGTGGGAAAACGGTCCATCGCTTATGCCGACTGCTTTTGTTCATCAACCTTCATGGGATCATGTCAATTGGCAGCACGATCCTAGACACGTTTCATCCGGGCAGTCAGCAGGGCAGCAAGGCGGAGGGCACGCTCTCATGGCGCCACAGCCTTCAGGGAGCACGCCCGGTATGAACCCCGTTCCCGTCTCTCCAACAGGAGAATCGTATGCCATGCCCTATTATGCTTACGGTATGGTTCCGCCTTTTTGGCCCTATCCATATCCGACGATGCCGAGCGGCGCGACTGTCCCTGGTGTTCCACAAACGGAAGAACAAATGTTGGCCGAACAGTCCTATGTTGAAAACATCTTACGCTTTAATCATGGGAAAATGGCGACCTTCTATCTCACGTATGAGAATAACAGCGAATGGA
>JAVERJ010000105.1:0-7068 GCA_034007185.1 Candidatus Carbonibacillus sp.
CGGTAGAGGCGGACGGCGTACACATCGGTCAAGAAGACGCGCCCTATGCTGATGTGCGCCGCTTGGTCGGTCCTGAGATGATTATCGGTGTGTCGACAACAACTTTAGATGAAGCGCTGCGAGCGCAAGAAGCCGGTGCCGATTATATTGGCGTCGGTCCCATCTACCCAACGCAGACCAAGCCAGGAAAGCCTGCTGTGGGTGTGGACCATATACGTATGTTGCGTCAGGAAGGTGTGAGTATTCCCATCGTCGCGATCGGTGGGGTGACGGCAGAGCGTACACCTGAGATCATCAAGCAGGGTGCAGACGGCGTCGCTTTTATTACGGCTGTGAGTCGTTCTCAGCATCCCCGCCAATCTGCATACGCTATTGTACAAGCAGTTCAAGGTTCGAGTGCAACCGGTACTGTTTGAATGAATGGCGTCTCATCGAATATACACACAACGGATACATGTCTTGGATGCTCGTGTGCATATGTTATAATGATAACATCGCTCGCTGCATCCAAGACTTATATTATGATTAAGATGAATGTATCGTAAGAATATATACTTGAAGGAGCGGTGAGCGGTTTTAGAAAATCGGTTGATGGATAGACAATGAGGAGGAAATACGTAGGATGCTCAGTGAAACGATCATCGCTTTGATCTTAGGTGCTTTAGAAGGGCTCACCGAATTTTTACCAATATCTTCGACAGGACATTTAATCTTAGTCGGGCATTGGCTCGGTTTTACCGGAGAGAAAGCGGCAACATTTGAAATATTTATCCAGCTTGGTTCTATTTTAGCCATTGTCGTTTTGTATTTTAAAAGATTTTTAAGCTTTTTGCACATTCCTCAGCGCAACGAGAAAAAGTTAAACATCATACATATTTTTCTCGGTATTTTGCCAGCAGGTGTTTTTGGCTATGTTTTTCATGGTTTTATTAAAGAGAAACTTTTTTCGCCACAAACGGTTATTTACGGTCTGTTTGCGGGTGCATTGCTCATGATTGGAGCAGAGTGGACACTCAGACGACGGGAAAAACACAGTGTCCATGATCGAGGAAAAACACAGAAGATCGCAGAGACGCTGGATGATTTAAGCTATCGCCAAGCATTTTGGATCGGTTTGTTTCAATCGTTGGCGCTTTATCCGGGTTTTTCACGTTCCGGAGCGACGATTAGCGGTGGGTTACTGACAGGAGCCAGTCGAACGGCGGCAGCGGAGTTTTCGTTTTTGGTTGCTGTACCGGTTATGATCGGTGCGGTCGGACTCGATCTTGTCAAAAGTCTTTCTTTCCTAACTCCGACCGATATTCCCGTTTTTGCTGTCGGTTTTATCACAGCATTTGTTGTAGCCATGCTCGCTGTCTTAACCTTTTTGAATCTCTTAAAACGGTATGGGCTCATTCCATTTGCCCTCTATCGGCTTGTGCTCGTTGTTTTGTTATGGTTGGTATTGTTTTAAAATGATTCATATGGCATTTTGTCAGATGGGAAATATGTTCACATTTTTGTCACATATTCTTAAGCTTCGTTTAAGGTACGTGGTGTTTAATTAAACCAGAAACAAACGATAACCGGCATTCGAAAGATGCCGGTTCAGCATCTTCTTTAAACGTATTTTGAAGACGAACATACGATGCACACGGTCACGACGTTCTCAGGCGAAAATCGCAAACAGGTCATTCACAAAAGAAAAGGACGTTCGACAAAGGAGTGATGTTTATGAAACGATTTACGTTGCGCGGTATTTTGTTCTCCTTTTTAGCGGGTGCTTTATTTGCCAGTGGTTTTTGGCTTGGACATGCAGGACCGCCTGTGTATTCACAGGCATTCAGCACGGGGACATCGTCGACCACTCATAGTATTGGCAGTGCTTCCGAAGGACAAAAGGCGAATGCGCCGATCACACCGGTTCCCTCTTCATCGGATAGCCTCATTGCGGATATGGTTCAACAAACGGGACCGGCTGTCGTACGCATTGAGACAAAAGTCGCCCGGCAAACGAATCAAACGCCAGATTCCTTCTTCTTTGGCCCTTTTTCCTTTGATTTTCCACAAGCTCAACCGAGTGGGGCGATTGGTTCCGGATTTTTTATCTCTGAGGATGGAACGATTTTAACCAATAATCATGTCGTCGATGGGGCAACGGATATCAAAGTCTATATGAACGATAAGGATAAAGGTATTCCAGCGAAAGTTATCGGTCGTGATCCCGAACTGGACTTAGCCGTTTTGAAAGTTACAGAAGCAGGTAAATACCCGTATTTGGCCCTTGGGGATTCAGATGCTATCAAGGTTGGAAACTGGGTGGTCGCCATCGGCAATCCTTTCGGTTTAGACCACACTGTGACCGTCGGTGTCCTCTCAGCGAAAGGTCGACCGCTCACGATTGAAGGCAAACAGTTTAAAAACCTACTGCAAACAGATGCTTCTATTAACCCCGGTAACAGTGGTGGACCACTGCTTGATTTGAATGGTAAGGTGATTGGCATCAACACGGCCATCAATGCGCAAGGACAAGGCCTTGGTTTTGCAGTACCGATCAACTCTGTAAAAGAAGTTTTAAATGATCTTCTGACCAATGGAAAAGTGTCACGCCCTTGGCTTGGTGTCGGGGTGCAAGATATGAACACTCAAATTGCCGATTACTTTAATTTGAATATCAAAACAGGAGCCTTTGTCACCCAAGTCGTCGAGGGTTCCCCAGCAGCAAAAGCTGGTCTCGAGCCGTATGATGTGATCGTCGGTTTTGGCGGTCAAGATGTCAAAGATGCGCAAACGTTGGTCGACATGATTCAAAAAACTAAAGTCGGCGAAAGTAAAAAACTGCTTGTAAATCGTAAAGGTGAGATGATCACCCTTACAGTGACCATCGGTGAGAAAAACTATGCCCAGTAATGCGTCATAGCATCTTTGCATCTTTATGACAATCTAACAAAAATCGTCGCTCCCCGAAGGGCACCGCTTCGTTCGGGTGGAATAGGAATAAGCAAGGGTTGATGAACTTTCGATCAATGCGGGTTGCCTGGGAGCGTTTAAATAGATTTATCGTTCATCATCCTTCTTGTTGGCAACATTCTTGTTGGCAACATGTGAAAGAAGGATGATCTTTTTTTGTTATAATGATGAAAAGCGAGGTGATGCGGATGGCGACAATCCTCATTGTTGATGATGATCGCCAAATACGGACCATGCTGGTGCGTGCCTTGACGTTTGAGGGGTTCCAAGTACGAGAAGCCGCCGACGGACAACAAGCGGATCAGTGGTTGGAAGGCGGGGGCATTGATGTGATTTTACTCGATATTGGCTTACCGGATCGTGACGGTTTTAAGCTTTTAGAGCTGTGGCGGGGCATGTATCCTACGATACCGATACTCATGGTCACAGCACGGGATGATGTTGAGGCGCGTGTGAAAGGCCTTGACGCAGGCGCGGATGATTACATTGTCAAACCATTTTATTTGGCGGAACTTGTGGCACGCGTACGGGTGGCGCTTAGACGGACACATACGGTTCAGCAAGAAGGCCGACTTGCGTATGCGGATCTCGTCATGGATCTCAAAGCGAGACGCGTACGGCGTGGAGAAAAAGAGATCGAACTCAGCGGTCGTTCCTTTGATCTTTTACAATTTTTTTTAGAGCATCCTGGTCAGGTGCTTTCCAAAGAGCAAATATTGAACCATATTTGGGGAACAGATGCCGATGTCGATGAAAACAGTGTCGAAGTATACATCGCCCATCTCCGCCAAAAGCTGGAGATAGGCGGTGGCAAGCGGCTGATCCATACGGTACGTGGCGTCGGATATGTATTGGAGGATCGATCATGAGTCTGAGGCTGAAAATGTCACTGGTATTTTCTGTTTCTCTGGCGATTTTGCTTTTTTTGGTAGGGTTTGCTTTATATATGCTTTTTGCGGAACGGGAATGGGAACAGCTCGATACCACACTAGAGCGTACGGCTCAAGAAGTGAGTCGCTCAGTAACCATTCGCGAAGGGTTGAAAATGAAAGAACTGCTTCTTTTTCCGTATCAGGAAGTCATTCTGCCTGATGTCGATGTATTTACATTTCCGAATACATATATTCAGGTCGTGCGGCTTGACGGAAAGATCGCTGCCCGATCGTCGTCGCTTGGCAGTGTCCGTCTGCCCCTTTGGCCACCACTTTTAGCAGCAGCGAGTCGTGGTGAGCGGGCTGTATTTACTGCCGAAGTCTCAGGGCATCGTTTGCGGGTGTTGGGTGAGCCATTGCTTGTAGACGATTCACCCATTGGGCTGATCATTGTCGCCAGCGCCACACAGCAAGTAGAAGAAACGCTCACCAACCTGAGGCTTTTGCTGATTTTAATGTTTGCCTTGGTGACGGTGTTGCTCGCTCTTTTTATTTGGTGGCTTACGGGTCAAATGTTTCGCCCACTCATGCAACTTGTGCATGAAGTATCTGAAGTCAAAAGCGGTGCTGATCTTAAACGGCGGATCAGCCTTAATTCATCGCGTTTTTTTTCTGCGAGAGCGGCTGATACCTCTGATACCTCTGACACCACTGACACCACTAGAACAAACTCTGTTTCACAAAAAACGGATGCATCCTCGATGACCCCGCTTCACGCAAGACATTTCCGACGTTCTTCACGAGATGAAATTATTCTTTTAGCTGATAGCATCAACGATATGTTGGGGCGATTAGAAGAAGCATACACGACGCTCGATCGCAGCTTAAAAACGCAGCGTCGGTTTGTCGCTGATGCTTCGCATCAATTTCGTACACCGCTTACCGCTTTGCGGGGCAACATTGAAATGTTGCGTTCTGAGGTGAATCGCATGCTCAAAAGCTTGTCAAACATCGTGGATGACCTTTCGACAACACGTCAGCGTCCACCAGAGCACAACGCTGTCAATCCCCAAAAAATCGAGTATGATCAGAATGAGCAGGCAGTTCTCTTGGATGCGAAGAAAACAGTAGAAGCGCTAAAGGACCTAAAAACAAGGCTGGAACTCGCACAGACGCTTGTCGGAGAGCTCTTTACGGATACTGAACGGTTGGTGGAGATGGCTGAACACATGCTGACACTTGCTCGCCGCGAGGCGGGATATGGGCACGAGCATACATTGTTTGACGGATGTGTATGGCTCAGTCAAGTCGAGGAACGCTTGCATGGACTTGACCCGAATGTGTGGAAACAAAGTCTAAGTGCGCATCGCGGCATGGATCATAACGAGCAATCATCTGAACTGAGCCACGTTGGGACGGATCAAGTTCAACGTATAGAAACAAGCGATCAAAGTGTTCAAACGTCTCCGGCACGGTTTGCTGACCATCGCCTTCGCTGGCACATCGACTTGACACGCCCATGTATCGAGTCGTCATGGAAGATTCAAGGTGATCCAGAAGCGCTTCGTCTGGCCCTCTGGCTTGTTCTAGAAAATGCCTTGCGATACACCAAAAGTGGTGAGATTATCGTCGGTGCAATGATCGAACGTGATGAAGAGCGATTTTTAAAGCTTTTCGTAGAAGATCAAGGCATCGGTATTCCAGAAGACGCGCTGGAACACATTTTTGAGCGTTTTTACCGCGCGCCAAATGCGACGAGCGAAGTCGGAAGCGGGTTGGGTCTTGCCATCGTCAAAGAAATCATCGAAGGGCATGGTGGGCATGTTCAGGTGAAGAGTCAACTGGGCGTAGGCACACGACTTGAGTTGAAGCTACCGATTGTCGTAACCGATATGTAGATCGCCTTATGAAATCATGATTCGCTTAGCTCTTTTAACTGGTGATGTTCGTTAAAGAGAAGGGAGTGAGAGAGGAGACCTAAGATCGTAGCCGTTACCGCTGCCGATCCGGCAAGTGCATACATTATTAAGATTTGGTACAAGACCGCGTCGATAGGATTGGCACCTGCGACGATCATGCCTGTCATCATCCCGGGCAGTTGAACCAATCCTACCGTTTTCATCCCATCAATGCTTGGCATCATGGCTGCCTTTACCGAATGTTGTAAGGTGCGTTCATAAGCTTTTCGGCTTGTCCCTCCCAGGGCGAGGATGACCATCATCTCCTCTGCTCTTGCCTTGGCTTCAGCACGCATCCGGTTCAGGTAAAGGCCTGAGACCACCATGCTATTTCCAATGATCATCCCGCTGATGGGTATGATATAGCGGGGTTCGGGAGGTATGATGTGAAGTCCCAACATGAGAAGCATCGCTACCCCTTCTGCGGTAGAGATGGTAAGGGCGATCCTCCATTTTACGCCAGGCATATCTTTTCCCTTTTTTGCTGCATTCAACGTGGCGACCGTGATCATGACGAGAATCATCCCGCCTATCCCCAACCAAGAACCTTCTGAGAAGATGAAGTGCAGAAGATAGCCCACGGCGATGAGCTGAACGGCTGTTCGGATCGTACCGATGAAAATATCTTTTTCTAGTTTTAAGTGGTGTCTATACGAGAGGAGCATCGTCACCAGTACAAAAGCAAGGGTAAGGATTAATGATAGAGGACTCATCGGAATATCTCCTCCTCTTTTCCTTGGGAGAGGAAGTCTATCGTTCTCTGATCGTTCGGATGGAGGAAAAACTCAGGGTTTTTTCCGGTTTCAATCAGTTCCCCTCCGGATAAGTGCCAAATTTCTGAGGAAAGTCTTTTTGCTTGTTCGATATGATGGGTAATCATCACGATCGTCTTTCCTTCTTGCCGATGAAGACGTAAGAGCGTAGACTCGACAGCCTGCACGGAATGGGGATCCAAGGCTGAGGTTACTTCATCGAGAAGGAGGAGGCGTGGGTTTACCGCCAAAGCGCGGGATAAGGCAACTCGCTGCATTTCTCCTCCGGATAGCGTTTGGGCATCCCGTTCCGCCATTTTCCCATCCAGTCCAACGTCTTCAAGACATGCAGTAATGCGGGCACCATCCACTTTTTCTCCTTTAAGGGTAAAGCCCATTCTGATGTTGTCCGCCACTGTTCCTTCTAGCATTGTTGCTTTTTGGAAGACCATACCGATCTCCCTCCGCAAGGCGAGGATATCCCATTCCGGAAGAGGTTTCCCTTTATAGACGATCTCTCCTTCGTCCGGGTCCTGC
>JAVERJ010000107.1:0-7047 GCA_034007185.1 Candidatus Carbonibacillus sp.
AAAATCATAAGCACCGTGCCAATCCACAGACTAACAACTTGTTACGAGCCAGCCAAAAATAATGCGATGAATAATGCGGGTTAAGGTTTTCATTAAGAGGTTTTCTTAATGTTTTACGATGTTTAAAACTCCGGTAATGCATTAAAATATTCATTAACGAATGGTTTTGCTGTTTTAGCAATATTATCAACAAAAAAGTTAATTAACAAGCCTTGCGGTTTTTTAAGAACTTCATGTAGGATACCACCCTTATTTTGTGTGTCTGGTACTATAAAAAAAAAGTGTCTTGTAAAAATTTTAGTTAACAACTGAGCTTCATGTACTGGTAGAATATGTTCAATTGCTTTGAGTTCAACAATGACAGTATCATTTATCAGCAAATCTAATCTTAACTCTGCTTGAATTTGAATATCATCGTAATTAATAGGAACATGTAATTGTCTTATTGCTTTATAAAGACCTGTTCGTATACACTTTTAATTCCTTCGTATAACGTAATCTTTGGAGTAAAGCCAAGAGAATTAAGTTTGTTAACATCTAGTAGTTTGCGAGGGGTGCCATCTGGTTTGCTATTATCATATACTATTTTACCTTTGTATCCAACAATTTCTTTAATGAGCAGTGCCAGATTGGCAATAGAAATATCTTCTCCCCAACCAATATTTACAAATTGTTTGTCATTGTAGTTTTCAAACAAAAATATACAAGCTGCTGCCATGTCGTCAACATGCATAAACTCCCTCATAGGTTTTCCAGTTCCCCATAATTCAACTTTGGGCTTATTATGAATTTTGGCCTCATGGAATTTACGTAAAATAGCTGGTAAAACATGAGATGTGTTTAAATCGAAATTGTCGTTTGGACCATATAAGTTTGTTGGCATTACCGAAATAAAATTGCAGCCATACTGATCGCGATATGCTTCGCACATTTTTATACCAGCAATTTTTGCAATGGCATAAGGTTCGTTGGTGTATTCTAGAAGTCCGGTAAGTAAATAATCTTCCTTAAGAGGTTGTGGTGCCATTTTAGGATAAATACACGAACTACCAAGAAATAACAATTTTTTTACACCATGTAAATAACTCTGATGGATTACGTTATTCTGGATCATCAGATTATCATATATAAATTCAGCCCTATAGGTATTGTTGGCAAGAATTCCACCTACATGTGCAGCTGCCAAAATAACATATTCTGGTTTTTCATGTTGGAAAAAGTCTTCAGTTTGTTTCTGGTTTTTTAAGTCTAATTCATCTATACTACGATATATAATTTTCTGATATCCTTTTTTTTTAAGTTCTCTAAGGATTGCAGAACCAACCATTCCAGTATGTCCGGCAAGATAGATTTTCGCATCTTGTTTCATCATTTTACGTATAGTTTTTTCATTAATTTCATATCTTCTGTTATCATCTCTTCTATAAGTGAATCTAAATTATATTTTGGTAACCACCCCAGCACTTTACGAGCTTTTGAAGCATCTCCAACAAGCAGTTCTACTTCGGTAGGTCTAAAATATCTTTGATCTATTTCTAATATACAATCTCCTAGTTTTAATTTACAATCATTATCTTTTACGGAAACTACAAATGCTTTTTCGTTTATCCCTGTTCCTTTAAAATCTATTTCAATCCCAATTTTTTCAAAAGTTTTACGTACAAATTCTCTAATTGATGTAGTAACTCCTGTAGCAATAACAAAATCATCAGGTGTATCTTGTTGCAATATCAAATACATTGCTTCTACATAATCTTTTGCATGCCCCCAGTCGCGTTGTGCATTCAGGTTGCCAAGAAATAGTTTATCCTGTACTCCCAGATAAATTCTTGCAGCTGCACGGGTAATTTTTCTGGTAACAAATGTTTCTCCCCGTATAGGCGATTCGTGATTAAACAGAATGCCATTAGTTGTAAACATATTGTATGCTTCTCTATAATTTACACAAATCCAATAAGCATATAACTTAGCAGCAGCATAGGGACTCCGAGGGTAAAAAGCAGTTTTCTCTGTTTGAGGTGTTTCTTGGACTTTTCCGTATAGTTCTGATGTAGATGCTTGATAAAAGCGAGTTTTTTTTTGTAAACCTAAAATTCGAATAGCTTCAAGTAAGCGTAAAGTGCCTAGTGCATCAGCATTTGCAGTATATTCAGGTGTTTCAAAACTAACCATTACATGACTTTGGGCAGCTAAGTTGTATATCTCATCTGGTTGTACTTCCTGAATGATGCGAATTAAATTTGTTGAATCTGTTAAATCTCCATAATGTAAAACAAAATTTTGGTTCTCAATATGTGGATCTTGATATAGATGATCTATTCGTTGTGTATTAAAAAGGCTGCTTCTTCGTTTAATACCATGAACAATATATCCTTTATGTAAAAGCATTTCTGCAAGGTATGCACCATCCTGCCCGGTAATACCTGTAATTAATGCGGTTTTTGTCATAACAATATATATTTTTGATTATTTTAAAAAAATATTACACAATGCATCAAAAATTTTTTACAAATATAATTATTAGTTTCTTATTAAAACAAAACTACCAAACCCACCGAACTACTTCAAATGCTTCTGCATAATCGTTACCGATCTGTGTACCTCTGGTAATTGCTAATGAGCGTATAAACTCTGGACTTGTATATTTCCTTGTTGATTGCGATTTGTATTCTTGTAATGCTTCTATTTTTGCTATAATATGTCTTTCTTCAAGTTTAACAAAGCATATCGTATCAAAAGTGAGATTGTTCCATATTAGTTCATATCCTAAAATACTAGTATTTTTAAATGCTCTTAATCCTTCAATAGCAACAGTAGAATGGTCTTGATGTATGTCGTGCATACTAGGCATAAAAACAAAATCAGCATGTATTTTATGTTTTAGCTTTATTAATTCTTCTAAAATTTCTTGACGTACATAATTTAGTTTTCTTACTTCGTAATCGTAAATAAATAAATTACTTTTTTTTATTCCAAGTTTTTCTGTTGCTCTTTTTACTTCACTTTTCAGAGTCCCACTAGGAAATCTTTTGGGTAAAGACTTTTCGGCAGTAGAGAATGCAACATAATATACATTGGCACTCATCTCCAGCATTTTAACAATAGTACCTCCGCACCCAAGTTCTCCATCATCTGTGTGTGGAGCTAAAATTATCACATTTCTATTTTTAAAATCTAATGCCATTTTTAATTTTTAATTAATAGAATTTAAAATTACTCTTCAGTGGTCTTTCTGTAAATATTCTAATACCCCATTTTCTTATATAATCTCGAAAATCGTCAGTAATATAATTCTCCTTTCCTGAATATTCAAGAGTTTCAAAGTTTACACTAAAAATATTATTTATTGTTACAACAGGATAGTCAAGTTTAATAGATGGATTGATATTGTGATATTTTGCAACTTTAAGGTATTCTTCAATAATATTTATAGTTACATTTTCTTTGTCGGTTTGTGTTAATGGAATAATATTTTTTATGAATTTTGCCGGCGAACCAGCATAGATGCCTTTTTTTGTTAAACTATTTACAATTGTAGAGTTTGCGCCAATTACAATATTTTTTGAGATAGAAACTCCCATTAAAATAACAGAACGATATCCAACAATAACTCCATCTTCTATTGTAATACCAGCAAATTTAGCAGGGTAGCCTTCAAGTACATTTAACCAAAATCCATGAGTAATTAGCGAGACATCTTCTGAAAGCCCAACATCATTACCAATTTTAATAGGTTCGCAAAGATTTAATAGATTATTACAAAAAGTACATCTGTCTCCAACCGTAAGATTTGCGTTTGGATGTTGTCGTCCACCCCCACCAACCCTTAAATTGCCAGAATTGTAAAAGTATTTTCCAATTTCAATATTATTACCTCGCATTACAATATCCTTTCCTAAATAACTCATATCTCCTATGCTAAACTTTCCATTTACAGAAATATTAATATTGCTCCCGAATTTAACATTTTTACCTATATGCAAGATATTGGCACAAATACGTATGTTTTTACTTTTATCTTCGAATAATTCCATCCCATTAATATTATTTTACTATTTCTTTTATTACCTCTGCTTGCTTATCCCAGTTATAATATTTTGCCGCTTTCAATGCAGCCTCTTTCATATGCTTTACAGGCTCATTTTTAAGTTTATTTATTTGTTGGGCAATTTGCAAAACATCATGTTTAGAATTTACAAATATACAAACAGGAAACTGATTTACAATATGAATATTTTCAGGTGCTTCAGTTGCTACAAATGGGATACCAGCATGCATATATTCAAAAAACTTATTAGCTATGCCAAGTTTTTTACTTAAATTTTTATCTGTTTCCTGAAAAACAATCCCTGCGTCTGCACCTCGGGTATATTTCAATAATTCAGACGGATGTACAGGGTCTATAAAAATGATCTTTTTTTCCAAACCTAAAGATTTAGTTTTGCTAATGAGATGATTTTTAATACTACCATTACCCATTAAAATAAACCTAATGTCTTCATCTGTAAATTGATGAGCCTCAATCATCTGATTTAATGCCCTGCCTTGATTCATAACACCTTGATAAAGCAGAATAAAAGTATTATTACTAATTCCAAGTATTTTTTTAAAATCTATTTTATCTGTATTATTACTTAAGGGTGGACAATTATAAACTACATGAATATCTTTTCTTCCATATTTTTTTGTAAAGTATTCTTTAACCGAATGGCAAACTGTAACAAAGAAATCTGTTTTTTTTAACATATTAGCTTCTGCTCTATTGCCTATAAAACGCATCATAGAGATTAATCCCTTAAAAACCAATTTTTTTATCCCTTTTGCGTTTTCGGGAAAAAACTGATTAATTGTTTCACAATAAATTTCGTGTGAATCATATATGATTTTCCCATTTGTTTTCTTTTTAATTTTAAATGCTAGTTTAAGTACTGGCAAATCATTAGCCCATATATAGTCATATACTTTGTTGTGTTTTTTGACCTCATTATAGATATAGTTGTATTCATAAATAAAAAAGGAATGTTTTAGTATTTTTTGTTTAATCGTATTTTGGGGAGGACAAGCAAATAGCTTAGTATTACTATTAAACAAATCATTATCAATAGGTGTAGAGTATGTGTAATATAAATCAACAAAACAATATTTATTTAGAACATTAATTGTTTTTATTACACGGTTATCATAGATAATTTTTCCTGGTAATAAAACACAGATTCTTTTCATAAGCTACTTTTTAAACAAGTATTAAATTGCGAATATATACTATAAAAATAATGAATTAGTTTTATTTTCAATAAACAACATAATCAGTTTATTTCTAATAGACTTTTTAAACTTGTAAGAACTGAATTGAAACTGTGATATTCATTAAAAACTTTTTTAGCTGCAAAACCCATGCATTTTCTATTATCATGGTTTTCAATTAATTGAGTAAGATATAAATACCATTCATCAATTGTTGATGCAATAAAACAAGAATTACCATGTATAAGTTTATCAGAATGAATATAAGGTGAGATAACCATTGGAATCGAATTTGACATAAATTCTAATCCTTTCATTGCTATTTTAGCTTTAACCGTTTCCGTTGGATTAATATAGGGAACAATGCCAATATCTAAATTAGCGATCCATTGTTCGTAATTAAAATTGTTTATTCCCCATTGATTAATCACAATATTTTTTAATCCCAAATTAGGCATTTGCCTACAAGTGAAAGAAAAATTAACTTGTGGATAATCTTTTTCAATTCTTTGAAGGACAGTTTTAATTTCAAATACTCTTTTTGCATTTGTCGGACTTCCCATCCACCCAATTAATATCTGATTGTCGGACTTTCTTTGTCTATTTTTAAAATTATCTGTTTTTATGGCATAACGCAAGAAATACGTTTCAGAATTAATAGCTGAAAAATAGTTGTATAAATGCATACTGGCGACGCTAACTTTATATGCATATTGTGCTGTTTTGTTAACTAGTGTTTTATTATGAATATAATCGGCATCGTAGAAATCATATATTACTTTTTTATGAAATTTTGAAACTAATTTTTCAAAAACTGCATTTTTAAAAGGAAAGAGAGGTACCCATGCTCTTTGTACCCAAATGATATCATAAAAATTCAACTTAAAAAGTAATTTATATCGTTTTAAAAGAATTGAATTATATGTTTTATATATTTTTTGCCAATCATTTGCTTTTATATAATTATAATAACTTTCGATTTCGGGTTTTTCCCAAGCCCAATGAATTTGATATAAATTATTAAATCCATTTAAGTAATTTTGCCATGCAGCAATTCTATCTTCACCTCCTGGCCACCCTTTTGGGGTATATGGTAAAGCTAAAATTCTTTTTTGGGAATTATCTTTTGATTTTCTATTGATGAAAGGAATAGTTACATAAGCTAACAAAACAAGAATATTGAACTTTAAAATAAAAAATATGTGTAAAAGTCTTCTCATCAATAATTATTAATGCAAAGATATTTTAAAAACTGTTATTTAATAATAATATCTTTGCTGAAAGATTTACAAAAAACGATAATGTATTTTTAAATAGTATAATGGCCAGTTTAAGTAAAGTATTCAAAAACACGATTCTTTATTCTCTTTCAAGTATAATACTCAGGGCTTCTTCGATTATTTTCTTCCCAATTTTTTCGGCATACCTTACAAAGGTGGATTATGGAATTATGTCAATAACACAACTTTTTGTTTTAATTCTAATGAGTTTAAGCGATATTCAATTGCCGAGGGGTATTACACGTTTTTTGTATGATGATCAGGCAAAAGAAAAAGATTATGAAAAAAAACTCATGGGGTCTTCTTTTTTAATTGTGATAATTATTAACGTATTGATGTTGATGCTTATAATTCCTTTTGGGGAATATATATTTCAACCTCTTCTAAATGATATTAGTTTTTTCCCGTACATGACATTTGCATTAGCTGCAGTTCCATTCACAATTGTTTTTAATCAATATAAAAGCCTCCAAAAAGCAAAGCATAATGGGAAGACTGTGTTTACTCTTGACATGTTATATTT
>JAVERJ010000108.1:0-6960 GCA_034007185.1 Candidatus Carbonibacillus sp.
CGTAAGAACGCCGAGAAGATGGCGTGCATGATCGATCACCGGCAACAAATGAACCCCTTCCCAGATCATCGCATGGGCCGATGCAGCAAGCGTGTAATGCGGTTTTGCAAATTCTCCACTCGAGCGCACCACTTGCCGGAGCGGCGTGTCCGGGGACAGACCGAGCACATCACGGGAAGAGATAACGCCATAAGCGATACCGCCATTGTGGACCACTGGAAAATGATGATGACCCGTCTCCTGCGAACGTCGGAGAACATCGCCTACCGTCTCGTCGAGTTCCATATAGACGGTTTGCGAAAGGGGAATCATCACATCTTCAACACGCAAGATTTCCTTTTTAATCATGTTATCATAAATCGCTCGGTTAATCATTGAAGCGACCGTAAACGTATCATACGAACATGAAATGATGGGTAAAGACAGCTCGTCCGCCAGTTGCTTGGTCGCCTCCCGCGCCTCAAATCCTCCCGTGATGAGGACAGCAGCTCCAGCCAAAAGCGCGAGGCGATGGGCTTCATCACGGTTCCCTACAATCAAAAGATTGCCAGGCTCCACATATTTCATCATGTCATCTAAGCGCATCGCCCCGATGACAAATTTATTCAAGCGTTTATGAAGACCGTTTCTTCCGCCTAAAACTTGTCCATCGACAATGGAAACCACTTCGGCAAACGTGAGCATTTCCATGGTTTCTTTACGTTTTTTTTCAATACGGATGGTCCCCACCCGTTCAATGGTGGAGACGAGCCCCGCCACTTCGGCGTCTTTAATGGCTCGATAAGCGGTGCCTTCACTCACTCCGAGGACTTTGGCAATTTGCCGCACAGATATTTTTTCTCCTACCGGCAGTGATTCAATATGTTTTAAGATGAGTTCATGCTTGGTCGCCACGCGCCCGTCCCCTTTCAACCTGTCCCATGATCGCTGTTTCGTTTAAATGGTTATACCGTATTCGACCTTCAACGATCGATACCGGACGATACTTTGATTAATACACGTTTCGATCATATCATATAACAGGTTGGAAGACGCTGCAATATCATAGTGCAGTTAAAAGGTTTCGGGCGCATCCTACATACCATTAAGACGATAGATTAGACCTTTGAAAGCGCTTTTGAGGGCGTTTCATGCGAAATCTTTTGAGATTGGTTTCTGCTTGCTTACGTTTTTGTATAAGTCGATAAGCATTCACCTGTGCTAATATCATAACAAAAAGAAACGTCCCCCAGATAAGGGCAAAACCTTGTCCAAGTGACGTTTCTAAAAATGTCGGTAGCCCTTTTAAAAAGACGACCAAAAGCAACAGCGCAATACTTAATCGAATCATCACCGTAAAACGACGTGGGTGATGGGAGCGCATGTACTATCCCTGCCCTTCCGCATAATCTAAACAGACAGCTCGCGACAAGCACGATCCATGTTCACTACTAGATTATGCTCGGACAGGCAAAATAGAACTGATTCAAAGCGTATAAACCCAAGGAAACGCTAGCTCTTAATGAGACGCCGGAAGACGAAAACTTTCCCCAACCTTGAGTGGCACACCCGTCAAACCTTTATCTTTTAATGCTTCAATAAAACGTGTGGCATCTTGTTCGATCACCGGAAACGTATTGTAATGAATCGGAATGACATAAGGCGCTTGAATCCAAGTCGCTGCAATCAGCGCTTCTTCAGGTCCCATCGTAAAATTATCGCCGATCGGCAAAAGCGCCACGTCTGGTCGATACAATTCGCCGATCAGCTTCATATCCGTAAAAAGCGCCGTATCGCCCGCGTGGTATAACGTTCCCGTTTCGGTTGTCAGGACGACGCCGGCCGGCATGCCCAAATAGATAGGTTGACCGTTTTGATCTGCCAGAGATGAGCTGTGAAATGCCGGAACAAGACGGATGCGGCCAAAAGGGAACGTATACCCTCCGCCCAAATTCATCGGATGCACGTTGGCCCCTTGTTGGGCAAAATGTTGAGCCAGCTCAAACGTCGCAATCAATGGCGCATTATGCGTTTTGGCCATTAAAAGCGCGTCGCCCGTATGGTCACTGTGCCCGTGCGTAAGCACGATGGCATCCACGCGGCCTGAGGCGATATCCACGGGGCGATCTTTAAGAAGCGGATTATCACTCAAAAAAGGATCGATCCAGATGTGATGTTCACCGACAATCACTTCACATGTGGCGTGACCGTAATAATGAATTTCCATATCCAATCACTACTCCTGACAGTTGTGTGATGGTTTTTATATGAACTTCTTAGAGTGATCAGCGAATAACCCAACGCTTAGTCGAGCAAGTGCACGAGTCGATTGAATGGCTCTGCAAGTATTTTTTGTATGTCATCATATACCTGTGCTAACCATTGCTCCAAACTGAGCAGTCGACTGATGTCGGGATGAAGCCGCACCGTCTCTAACATCCGTTCGTAATGTTCAGTCTCTTCTTTGGTCAATGCTTCACCAGAAAGTTGCTTAAGTTCCAAACCGACTTCCAATGTGCGCAAATCTTTTAACATGGAACGAGCCGCTTCATCTTGGGCCACTTTTTGATAAAGCATCTCCAGCTCACGATACGTCGCACTCTCTTCAATGGTTTTTACCAAATCATAGGCATGATGGTATTCCATGACCATCCCTCACTTCCTGTCATTCTCTTATATTGTAACGTATCCGTGCCTTCGATACAATCTACAAGCCTTAGCGCGCACCAACTGGGAAGACCATGCATACGCTTAAACTAGCCATCTGCTCCATCGATCGGACGATCGCTTCTTAAGAAAAGCGACTGTCGTGAAGTTATCCCAAAACGGGAGGTTCACCGTGGACCAACAACCTCGCCAACCGATCATCGGTATTTTATCGGATCCACCGGCCCGAAAACATCATGGGTATCATTTTTTAGGATATGACATGTTTTACAAATCCCTCTGTGAACATGCCCAAGCATCAGGGCTACGATGCTTCATCACGACGCTTAAAGCACTCGATGATGCATTGCGCACCGGTATGTCTGACCTCGCAGCACTCGGCATGCAAGGCACGCAAAGCAAAGTACAAGTGCGCGGTTACAGTTGGTCCAACGAACAGATCGAAAAAGGGATCTTTCCGCTTCCAGACCTGCTCTATAATCGCCTCACACGAAGGCACGTCGAAAAAAGTCCAACGTTTAACCGCGTCTTGCGCTACCTTCGTTTGTTTGACGTCATCTTTTTACACACCACATATATCGATAAATGGCAGATGATCAACGTTTTAAAAAAGTCTCCGGCGTCTTTTTATCTTCCACCGACCGAACCATATACCGATGCATCGCTTTTCAACTTACTTCAACAGCATGGGGCACTCTTTATAAAGCCAGCGCTGGGGAGCCTCGGACGAGACATTTTTTATATCCGCTACGTGCGTGAAAACAAAACCAAATCCCATTTTGCATTACAAAAAAGCGAACACCCAGAAACCGTCCACACATTTTGGAATCAACCCTCGCTTCGCCAGTGGCTTAAAAAAGAAGGGCCAAGCGGTTCATACATCATGCAACCGGATTTAGAATTGGTCCGTCTGGACGACCGTCCACTCGACTTTCGCGTACATCTCGTGCGGGAACAACCGGATCGCTTTCGCGTGGTCTCTACAGTTGCCCGACTGGGTCCGGTGGGGCAGATCGTGACTAACATCGCCCGTGGCGGCAAGATGATGCCGGCGACCCTTGCCCTAGAACAATTAAAAATATCGTATCCGCAATGGGCACACGCTTTGCGTCTTAAGCATTTACAAGCGGTCGCCAAGGAGATCGTGACGGCGTATATGCGTACGACCGATCATCCCGATATGCCACTCATCGAACTGGGCGTAGATCTCGCCGTTTCAAAACAAGGCGTCATCTATCTATTAGAAATCAATGGTAAACCATCCAAGGCAACAGAAAGTTCCCTTGGCAACGAACCGCGGCCAAGTACCCGAGCCCTCGTCCGCGCTTTCCTTCATTTCTATCGCGCACACACGATACAAAAAGAAAAGGAGGGCTAATGTGGTTGCTCCAGTCTTTCTCGGTGTCCTTACCACCCCTTGTTTTGGTCGACCACCCCTCTATGAAACGCATCTCGCCCTAGACCTCGCGCGATACGCGCGTCGCAAAGGCGGAAAACGCGTCGAAGTGATCATCTTTACGCCAGCAGACATTCATGTCCACGAAGGTACCATTCGCGGATGGATGCTGACCGAAAAAGGCATACATCAGGATATACGGCCGATTCCCGATGTGCTCTACGATCGCTACATGCCTTGTAAGGCCTATCCTGCCTCTTATGCCGTACAGTTTATCCGCCGAGCCGTACGCTACCGTTTAAATCGAGGGCTTCCAGATAAGTGGCAACAGTTTTTAACCTTAAAAAAAGCTGGATTTGATCCTTTTTTACCAGAACAACGACTCTACGTAAATGACGACGATATTCTAAGCTGGGCTGAACCGGAACTCATTGTCAAACCGCGCCACGGCGCATTCGGACGCGGCGTCCTCTACGTTCGCAAAAAGTACCCCTACCGTATACACGGTCGAGATGGGAAAGGACGTATCATCAGCTTGAACCCTACCAACGAGCGCACGCTCCTCACTTACCTAGACCCTTACCGCGGTAAAAGTCTCATCCAACAGTATCTTGATCTGAGCGCTGCCGATGGGACTCCTTACGATCTGCGCCTATTTTTACAAAAGACGCTTGATCGGCGTTCCCCGTCGATGTTTAACATCTTAGGAGGTGCCGTCCGAAAAGGCCCTCCTGATGGCCTTACCGCTAACCTCTCCGGAGGCGGAAAGGCCCTCCCCCTCACCAACCTTCCACCGTATTTAAATCGTTTCGATGCACAACACATTCTTCGAACCGTTCAGGATCTCGCCTCAACCATTGCCTTCCATTTATCCCATACTTTTCCGCCCCAATTAGAAATGGGCCTGGACCTGGCTGTTGATCAACACGGTTCGATTTATTTTTTAGAAGCGAATGCCCGCCCCGGACGCGGCATTTTGCGCGCCACCGATCTTAACGCTTATTGGCAAAGCATATCCGGCGTGTTGATGCACGCTCAAACCATCGACGCTGAAGAGAAAGAGGTTAGACGATGATGATCGATCATTCACGATTGCTTACCATCAAACATGTCCGTGCCATCGTTGTCCCCGACACGGTACCATGGCTTTCACTACCTGCAACATGGGTCGAAGAAAAAGAAGCATCGCTCCCTCGCGTCATCAACTTTGGGCAGAGAAACACAGCCTATGTATTGCGAAAACATCGCGGCGGCGGAGAACGCATCGTCATATCCAGCGCGCTTCAAAATATCCTCCTTCTCCCACTGGAACGATCCCTTTCGTTGTATGAAACGTCGCGTGCTTTGCATATCGGCCCCTACATTGGATTGCTCACCATTGGTGATACCCATCACTTAAGACGTCTGGCCAAGGCTTGGATCCGTGAAGGTGCACTTGAAGACGACTGCCTCTATGCGACCATCGATGCGCGAAGCATAGACTGGGAGACGCTCAGTGTTCTCGGCATCCTCTTTGATCGTAAAACATCCGAAAAAGAACTCATCCCCCGCCGAATGCCCTTACCCGATATGCTTTTCAATAAAATTCCCTCGCGCCAATGGGAACTTCGCCTTGAACAAGACGGTTTTTTTGATCGATTATATGAATTGACAACGGCTCAACTGCTTAACCCATCGTATTTTAAAAAATGGGATATTTACCAACGACTCATGACCGATCCCCAACTAAACGTCCACATCCCCGAAACCATCCGTCAACCAAGCGAACGCGATCTTTATCATCTCCTTAAAACATTTGGCGCTTTATATTTAAAACCAGAAGACGGATATAAGGGCAAAGGCATCTACTTTTTACAAAAAAAAGGCAACCGCTATCACGTCTCCTATCGTAGCGGTCACAAAACGATAGCTAAAACGTTTAAAAGTATCCAACCCTTTTTAAACAAACACCTACCAGAACAAAAAATTCATGCATATGTAGCCCAGCAAGCCATCCAACTTATGAAGTTTAACGGGCGTCCTTTCGATTTCCGAGCGCATCTCGTAAAAGACGGTACACACACATGGCAGATGATGGGACTCGTCGCCAAAGTCGCCGGGGCACACAGCATCACCACCCATTTATATGCCGGCGGCCATGCGCTTTCAGCAAAAGAGGCCTTACAACAACAATCCATGTTTGAGCCAGAGTCCTTGATGAACCTTATCAAAGACCGCGTCCAAAAAATTGCTTATCGTCTCGAAGACTCTTACCGTCACCCGCTCATCGAACTCGGCATTGATCTTGGTTTTGCTCAGGACGGCCACCTGTATATTTTTGAGGTAAACGCCAAACCCGGTTACGCTATTTTTGAATCCGTTCCAATGCTAAGCAAACATAAACTCGCCGTAAAACGTGCACTTCTGTCCAATCTCGCAGCGCTGGCTCGCAAGGCATGGCATGCTCCTATAGAACAAACGATCCGTGACGCATCAGGCGATGAGAGGGAGGAAAGTCGCGATGTTAAACCCTCCGGAACAGACGGTGCTCCTACTCACCACAGCTAAAAACACTCTTGAACAAAAGTTAAAAACCGATACTTACCAGCGCTACCAAGATCTTGCTCGGACTGGGGAGACATTCGGCTTCCGCCTTTTGGCCGCCTTTCCTGAAGACATTCGGCTTAAAACACGAACCTTTATGGCCCGAAGCTTGGTCGACGTAAAACCGTATGCCATCATCGGTGAAGAACAACTTCCCTCTGTCATCTACAATCGTATCAGCACACGTAAAGACGAGTGGCACTACGCCTCCCTGCTCAAAACGCTCCAAATGATGCCCGGAGTGATCGTTTTTAATCCAAGGTTTTTTAATAAATGGACACTCCTTGAGTTGCTTAAAGACAAACCTTCTTGGTCTTTTAAAATTCCTGAGAGTG